>CAUJKG010000393.1 GCA_963205465.1 Pseudomonadota bacterium
TTCCGCGTTTTCCGGCGCCTTCATTCCACGCAACAGCACGGGAATGAGCGAGAGCGGCGAGGCGAGCTTCTGCTTGAGCAACTGGAGCGCAGGGATCAGCCGCAACTCGATCTCGTTGAAGTCGGTGCCGAACGGAAAATCCGGCAGCAGGCCGCTATCCTTGAACGGGGCCAGAGCCGCTTCGATGCGCGCCGGCGTATTGTTGCGGAACGCCGCGGGGCTTTCGTAGTTCTTCGAGATTTTGTTGTTCTTCTTCGCCTCCTGCAGGAGTTCGTCCTGAAAGCGGGAGTCGGCGACGTTGAGCATCTCCGCGATGACGTCTTCGTCGGACTTTCCGCGCAAGCGTGCAACGCCATATTCCGTCACCACGATGTCGCGCAGATGCCGAGGGATGGTTGTGTGCCCATAGCTCCAGCGGATATTGGATTGCGTGGCTTTTCCGGAACCTCGCGTCGCATTCACGCAGATGATGGAGCGTGCGTTCTCGAGCGCGAAGGCTTGCGCGACGAAATTATACTGCCCGCCGACGCCGCTGACGACGAGGCCGCTTTCAAGCGCGTCCGAGACGATCGCGCCGAGCAGCGTCGCCATCATGCCATTGTTGATGAAGCGGGCATGGACGCGCGCCGCGCGCTTCTTCTCTTCGTCGCCATAGAGCTGGTTGACGTAAGAGATCGGCTTCATTTGCAGCCTGGCGCGTTCAGCCTCGCTCATTTCGCGAAGGCGGCGGTAGAAATCCTTCGGCCCGAGAAAGAAACTGCCATGCACCAGCGCGCCATCGACCTCGCGCTTCACGACCCCCGCATCGATCAACGGCAGCAGGGAATCGACGAACATTTCCGTGGCGGCAAAAAGTCCCGTGTCGAAGACGCCGAGTTCGGCGAAGCCGGGGTTATGAGGCGAAAGTGCTGCCATCATCTTGCGGAATGCGGCGTTCTCGCGCTGGCGCAGGATCAGCGCATGCGCGGCCGCGTCGCCTTCCGCACCGATGCCGATCTGCAACGTGCCGCCGTCCTTCACGAGCGAGGCGGCGTGCAGACCGATCGCGTAAGCGGTCAGCGGTACCGGCTGTTTGGGTGGCGCAAACAGTGGAAAGTCGGTTTTCGGATTCTCGTAGATGAAGTCGAACGCACTTTCCGGCAGGTCGGCATCGCCAGGCATGAAGGGAAGTTCGGAGTTCACCTCCGCGGCAAACAGAACTTTCGTCCTGCCTTCCGCGCGCGCTTGCAGAAGGTCGAGCGTGAGATCGGTATTGCACGAAATGCTATAGCGCGGTTCGCCGTTGACCACGCGCTTTGCCACGAGCTGCGCGATCACGTTTACATTGCGATTGAGCACGTAAGCGGCAGCATGGGTGTAGTTCGCGGAGATGTAGTTGCGCTGCGCCAGCGCCGAACCGAGCCAGCGGCCGGCGAGCAGAAAGAACTCGCTCACCCGAATATTGTCGGGAAGCGTGCCGTTCCTGAGCGCACGAGCATAAGCGAGGTCGGGATAGCCGCCGAACAGCCGGTCCAGCACCGGGTTGATGAGTTTCGCTTCCAATCCCGAAACGCTCGGCCGCTGCAGCGTCAGCGCGGTGAAGATGTTCAGTTGCTGCGAAGCATCTTTCGCCGCCCGGGCGTATAGCGCATTCGCGACCGTATTCGCTTTGCCGAGTCCGAGCGGCAACGCAAGCGTGACCTCGTTTCCCACGAGCGAGCCGATGGCTTCGGCAAGCTTGTCGGCGTCGTTGCAGTGTTGAGGTCTGCTCATGACGAGCAGACTACCGCGAACGTGACACGAAAGCGATGTCGCGCGGAACTACTTCTGCGACAGATCGATGCCGGCGGCCTTGGCCGCCATCTCGACGTATTTCTGCGTTTGCTGAAACGCGCCTTCGAGCGCCTTGGCGGTTTTCATGTCCGAGATTTCCGCGAACTTTGCCGCAATGGCATCCGGCGTGCGCTCTTCGGGCGGGAAATAGACGCCTTGCGTTTCCATGATGCGGATCACGGAATAGACGCCTGCGCCCGCGCCCATGATGGTGCGGGAAGGCGCATTCTCGCTCACCATGTAAAGCACCGCGGGCGTGATCGCCTCAGGTTGCATCAGCGCAAGGACTTTCGGCGGTAGCAATTCCTCGGTCATGCGCGTAGCAGCGGTCGGAGAGAGCGTATTCACGCGGATGTCGAATTTCTGTCCCTCGTGATGGAGCACGTTCATGAGGCCGATCATCGCCGCTTTTGCCGCGCCGTAATTGGACTGGCCGAAATTGCCGAACAGACCGGAAGAGGAGGCGGTGAGGACGATGCGCCCGTAATTCTGCTCTCGCATGGTTTCCCATACGGCCTTGCAGCAGTTCACGGAGCCCATGAGGTGCACCTCGAGCACAAGCCGGAAGTCCTCGATCTCCATTTTCACGAAGGTCTTGTCGCGCAGAATGCCTGCATTGTTGACGAGGATGTCGACCCGGCCCCATTTCTTCTTCGCTTCCTCGACCATGGCTGCGACTTCGTCGTATTTCGCGACGTTCGCGCCATTCGCCATCGCTTCGCCGCCCTTGGCCTTGATCTCCTGCACGACCGCTTCCGCCGCACTGAGGGAGTTTCCGGAGCCGTCGCGCGCGCCGCCGAGATCGTTCACGACCACCTTCGCGCCGAGTGCCGCAAGCGAAAGGGCATGGGACTTGCCGATGCCGTTCCCGGCACCGGTGACGATGGCAACGCGATTATCGAAACGAATGGTCATCTGGATTTCCTCGAAGTGTCCAAGGTTAATATTTCTGGCTGAGCGCGAAGCGGTCGGCGTGGAAATAGGCGTCGCCGAGGAGCTCCTGCGTGGAGCGGGCGCGCTTCATGAAGAAACCGATATCGATCTCGTCGGTCATGCCCATCCCGCCGAACATCTGCACGGCTTCGGAAACCGCAAGTCTGCCGACTTCGCAGGCTTTATATTTGGCGGCGCTGACGGCCGTGCCGGCTGCATCCGGCGACTTGTCGAGCGTCACGCAGGCGGCGAGCACCAGCGAGCGCAGGAGTTCGATCTCTCCGAACAGATGCGCGGCGCGGTGCTGCAGCGCCTGGAACGAGCCGATTAGTTTGCCGAACTGCTTGCGCTCTTTCAGATAAGCCACCGTGCGGTCGAAGCTTTCGCCGGCAATGCCGAGGAGTTCCGCCGCAACGCCTGCGCGGCCGGCATTGAGCGCGTTTTCGAGAAGGTTGAAACTTTTGCCGGTTTCGCCGAGCGCTTCGACGGCATTCACGTTATCGAATTTGATCCGCGCGCTGTTACGGCTGTCGACGGTGATAACGCGCTCGACCGAAATACCGGGCGCTTTGGCATCGACCAGAAACAGCGAGATACCGTTTTTGTCGCCGGGCTCGCCCGCGGTGCGCGCGGCGACGATGATGGCATCGGCGACGTGGCCGTCGATGACGAAGGTTTTTTCCCCGTTGAGCGTGAAGGCGTTTCCGGCGAGTTCGGCTTTCAGCGCGGTTTTTTCCGGCGCATGTTTGCGGCCTTCATCGACCGCAAGCGCAATGATCGCTTTTGCTTCGGCAATGGCCGGCAGCCACTTTTTCTTCTGCTCGCCGGAGCCACCCCGGCCGATTGCCGTTGCCGCCATCACCGCGGTCGAGAGGAAAGGGGAAGCGGCGAGTGTGCGGCCCATTTCCTCGCAGACCAGCGCCATGCCGACATGACCGAAGTCGGAGCCGCCATGGTCTTCGTCGATCAAAATTCCGGTCCAGCCCATATCCTTCATGCCGCCCCAGAGTTCGCGGCTGAAGCCATCTTCGTTGCGGCTGTCGCGCAGGCGGCGGAGTTCGGAAACCGGAGACTTGTCGGTCAGGAATTCACGCGCGGTATCGCGCAGCATGATCCGGTCTTCGTCGAGCGCGATCATCTCAGGCCTCCGGCAGATCGAGGATGCGCTTGGCGACGATGCCGAGCATGATTTCGGAGGTGCCGCCCTCGATCGAATTGGCCTTGGTGCGGAGCCACTCGCGGGCAAGCGTGCCTTCTTCCGAGCGCTCGCTTTCCCATTCGAGCGCATCCGAGCCGCCGATGGTCATGAAGGCTTCGTAGCGCCGTTTGTTCAACTCGGTGCCGGCGTATTTCAGGATCGCGGATTTTGCGCCGACACCCTGACCGGCTTTGGCCTCCGCTTTGTAACGCTCGATCGTTGCGAGCAATGCGCGCCCGTCGATCTCGGCGCGGATCACCTCTTCGCGCACGAAGGGGTCGGCGAGCCGGCCGCTCTCGTCGCGGCCGATGGCCTTGATCGCTTCCGCAGGCAAAGAGCGCATGCCGGCAATGGCGAGACCGCCGCCGATGGAAGCACGCTCATGCGTCAGCAGATATTTGGCGATGGTCCAGCCATCGTTGAGCGTGCCGACAAGGTTTGCCTTTGGCACCTTCACGTTGTCGAAGAAGGTTTCGCAGAACGGAGACTTGCCGGAGATGAGAAGGATCGGTTTCGTGGTGACGCCCGGCGTCGCCATGTCGAACAGCACAAAGGAAATGCCTTTGTGCTTTGGCGCTGCCGGATCGGTGCGCACGAGACAGAAGATCCAGTCGGCTTTGTCGGCGTAGGAAGTCCAGATCTTCTGGCCATTGACGAGGAAATGATCGCCCTTGTCTTCGGCCTTGGTTTGCAGCGAGGCGAGGTCGGAGCCCGCGCCGGGTTCGGAATATCCCTGGCACCAGCGAATTTCGCCGCGCGCGATCTTCGGCAGATGTTCCAGCTTCTGCGCCTCACTGCCGAATTGCAGGAGTGCTGGCCCCAGCATCCAGATGCCGAAGCTTTCGAGCGGCGAGCGCGCGCTGATCGCGCGCATCTCTTCACGGAGAATTTTTTCTTCCTCGCGCGATAGTCCGCCGCCGCCGTATTCCTTGGGCCACATCGGCACGGTCCAGCCGCGTGCGGCCATGCGTTCGAGCCAGATCTTCTGATCCTCGGACTGGAATTCCCAATTGCGTCCGCCCCAGCAGATATCCGGCTCGCCGCGCGAAGGCTTGCGCATCTCCGGCGGACAGTTCTGCGCGAGCCATTCGCGCGTCTCGCGGCGGAAGGTTTCGAGCGGCATCGCGGGTGGACTCCGGTTGGAAGCCGTTGTTCTTAGCGCGCCCTCCGGAGCGCGGAAAGTCCGCGCAGTCCTTGCGTACCGACCTGCGGTTTGGCCGCGGATGGATATGCCCGATCAAACAAAAAAGCCGGCCCGCGGATTGCAGGCCGGCTTGAATTTTGGGGCAGCTGCAGCTGATTAGTAACGGCAGCCGGTGATGTAGCAGGTATAGCCCCGCGGCGTGCGGACCGCGCATTCAGCGAGCGCACGGCGGCGGGCATAGTTCAGACTTCCTGATCCCCAGCCGGTCGCGTAGGCGCTGCGCGCCTCACAATAGGCAGCGTGCGCGGCGTCCGGTGTCACGAACGAAGAAGCAGCAAAGCCGGCGACGGCGATCGCTGCGATAGCAAGATAGCGGGTCATTTTTCTCTCCTGTCCCAGCTCCAAAATGCCAGGAAACTATAGCCCGGTTTTTGCGATTGGTGGGTAACATCATCTCGCGGCGCGATAACGATTATTTGTCCTCGGTTAACGGACGCGCCACGAAGCAGCCGCGATAAATCCGATAGCATGCCGGGACAGGGCGACTCCGCACAGATTTCAGGCGCGAGACCGCCGGAAATGACGTCGGGGAGTTTTGAAAATGCGAAAATCGTTCCTAGGCCTCGCGGTTCTGGCTTTACTGGTCGGTACCTTGGGAGTTCGCGCACAGGAAAAAACCTATGCACGGAGCGATCTGAACGCAGGTGCACAACGGCTCGAGAGCCAGCTGCAGCGGGAGCTGGCGAGCCGTCCTCGTTCCCCGGCCGAGTTGAGGAAAGAGGCGGATGCCGCCCTGACCGCAAAAGACGCCCGCGTGCATGCCCAGCGTCTCGGCGAGATTGCAGTGCACACAGAAAAGGACGCGGCCCTCTGGCTCCGCTACGCCCGCGCGCTCGGAGAGATCAGCCCATCGAACGCTGCGGAA
>CAUJKG010000394.1 GCA_963205465.1 Pseudomonadota bacterium
GGCTGGGGCACGATCAACGGCCGCCCGGTCTATCTGTTCGCCAAGGATTTTACCGTGTTCGGTGGCTCGCTCTCGGAAAGCCACGCGCAGAAGATCACCAAGATTCAGGATCTCGCGCTGAAGACCCGCGCGCCGATCATCGGCCTGTTCGACGCGGGCGGGGCGCGCATTCAGGAAGGCGTGGCGGCCCTCGGCGGCTATGGCGAGGTTTTCAAGCGTAACGTGATCGCGTCGGGCGTGATCCCGCAGATTTCCGTCATCATGGGGCCATGTGCGGGCGGCGACGTCTATTCGCCGGCGATGACCGACTTCATCTTCATGGTCAAAGACACGAGCTACATGTTCGTGACCGGCCCGGACGTGGTGAAGACCGTAACGAACGAAACCGTCACGGCCGAAGAACTCGGCGGTGCGAAGGTGCACACCACGCGCTCCTCGGTCGCGGACGGCGCGTTCGAGAACGACGTCGAGTGCCTGTTGCAGATGCGACGGCTGATCGACTTCCTGCCTTCGTCTTACGAGGCAGGTGTGCCGGAATGGCCGAGCCATGACGACGCCGAGCGCATCGAGCCTTCGCTCGACAGTCTCGTGCCGGAAAACCCGAATAAGCCTTACGACATCAAGGAGCTGATCCTGAAGCTCGCCGACGAAGGTGACTTCTTCGAAATTCAAGAGGCGTTCGCGAAGAACATGGTCACCGGCTTCGGCCGCGTGGAGGGCAGGACCGTGGGCTTTGTCGCGAACCAGCCGATGGTGCTTGCAGGTGTGCTCGATAGCGACGCTTCACGCAAAGCCGCGCGCTTCGTCCGATTCTGCGACGCCTTCAACATTCCGATCGTGACGCTGGTCGACGTGCCGGGCTTCCTGCCGGGCACTGCGCAGGAATATGGCGGGCTGATCAAGCATGGCGCGAAGTTGCTGTTCGCTTATTCGCAGGCGACGGTGCCGCTCGTGACCGTGATCACGCGCAAGGCCTTCGGCGGCGCTTATGACGTGATGGCTTCCAAGCACATCGGCGGCGACGTGAACTATGCCTGGCCGACTGCGCAGATCGCGGTGATGGGCGCGAAGGGAGCGGTCGAAATCATCTTCCGCGCCGACAAGGACCCGGCGGTGATCGCCGAGCGCACCAAGGAATACGAGCAGCGCTTCCTGTCGCCCTTCGTCGCCGCAGAGCGCGGCTATGTCGACGAGGTGATCGAACCGCATGAAACGCGCCGCCGAATCTCCCGCGCGCTCGCGATGCTCAAGACCAAGCAGGTCGAGCAGCCGCGAAAGAAGCACGACAATTTGCCGGTGTGAGGAGAACTCATCGAGCGAGGCGGGCGAGGCGTATTGTGAACCGGCCTCGCTTCGCGCTAGCTTGCCGCCATGACCATGACGCCCGCGCAGAACAGCGTTTCCGCTCGACCCAAGTCCTCGTATGGTTTCTGGATTGCCGTCTGTGGTGCGGTGCCGAGTGCGCTGTCGATCATCAGCGTTACGCAGCGAACGTTTAATATCGGCCTCCAGCCGATCTTGCTCGACATCGTTTCCTATTATCGCAAGCTCGTCTCGCCGCTGTTCGGTTTTCTGCCGTTCGAGATTCCTGGCTGGTACAAGGATTTGTGGCTGCTTTCCGCCGTCATCCTGCTTGCAGGTTTGCGCACGCTGCATGTTCACCTCAATGCGGACGACGGGGAGGTGCAAAAGAGCGAGCCGAGCCGGGTTGCGAAGTGGCTAACGCTTGTCCTCCTCTATCTGCCGCTCGCCTTGGTGGCGTCGGCGCTGCTCGCCGGTTTTCTGCTGCTGTTGTTTATTCTTTTTGGCTGGATTTCGTTTTATTTCGAGCGCGGCCAGCACGCGGAGCTCAGTCCGGTCGATTATGAGGGCAAGGCTGCAGCGGATTATTTCCTGCTTTCGATTTTGCTCGCGGTGGTCGCAGCCGTCGCCTTTTACCTGACCAACGCCGCAGGCTGAAAATAAACAAAAACCCCGCCGTTTCCCAGCGGGGTCTTCGTTTTATTTGCGCGAATAGGGCAAGCCCTATTGATCTGGCGCGAATGGCATAAATGCCACGCGCGCGAGCGCGCGAACAAATACTTAGCTTAGCACGGGCGGCAGTGGCCGCGGCGTGTGCGATAGCGGCCCCAGCCGCAGCCGTCGCGCGGGGCGTTGCGATAGCAGCGGACCTGTTCGGTCTGCGAGGTCACTTCAGGCGCGGCGCCTTTCATGAAAGCGGCGGCGTTCGCCTGCCAGGCGGTGGCGCCGCCCACGAGAAACGCAGCAGCAAAGACGGAAGATACGATGAGGTTGCGCATAGGCTTGTTCCTTCAAAGTGAGATTGTTCGCCTCGATAGGCCGGGGCGCTTTTTGGTCTGTCGCGAACCGCTCGACGGCCGATTGGTTCCGGCGGCTGCTAAATTGCGCTTCCGATTCTGAACTGCCGCTGAATCTTCGCGCGCGATTTGGCTTATGCATGCCGCAATTATCGCGAAGATGAATCGGCGTTCATAAACATGCGACCCAGCCGGTATTTCGTAAACCTTACGTAACCGGATGTGATGCGGCGGAGATTGCAACAGAGCGAAACCGTGCCGGATCGGGATCGCCGCAAAGGTCAGCGGTTGTTGCGCTTCTTGTCCCGCTCGCGTTCCAGGAACCAGCGGTTCAGCGCATTGCTGGTGTCTGCCTGTTCGCATTCGCCCGGCAGTTCCTTGCGCGTCGGGCCGTTATAGATCGCGTTCACGTAATCGAGCGTATTGGCGACGATAATCTCGGCCTTCTGCTTGGGCAGGGTGAATTTCAGCGCTTCCTTCTGTGCGGGGTTTTCCTCGACTTCGACATCGGTCCGTACTGGCTTCTCTTTGCCGCGGATGAAGATCGCGTGTTCCGCCCATTGCGTATGGCGGATTTCGTCGATGCGAAACTCCACGTAGACCTTGCCGTCGACGTAGAAGCGGCAGCCATAGTTGGCAGTGACGTTGGCCTCGGCCGTGTTTGCGAAAAGTGTTGCTGCGAGAACGCAGCCCCATCCCATGCTCCGAAGGGTCATCTCTTCTCCATCTGATTTGATGGGCAATTCTAGAATCGTGAGCCGGGAGGGCAACCTTTTCTTCGCCGCAGCGCGAAAATCTACGCAGGTGACTCGATCCCGCACTATCGCGTAGAAATGCCGGTCTGTTCGTGGGGGAGAGGCGATGCAGGAAAGCGGGCGGTCAGAGCCGGGCGTGGCGGGTTTCGAATCGAGAATGCGGCGCTTCGTCCATCGCTCGGGCAATATTCTCGTCGAGGGGTTCCATCTCCTTGGCCTGTTTGCGATCGGCGCCACCACTGTATGGGCGGCGGGTGCGGCCTTCGTCGGCATGGTCGGTAAGGGGGCTGCGTCGATCGATGATCTGCTCCTGCTTTTCATCTATCTCGAAATCGG
>CAUJKG010000395.1 GCA_963205465.1 Pseudomonadota bacterium
GCATGAACATCTCCACCCCGATATCGGGAACCACACCACCCGCGATCCGGCTTACCGACGTCGACCTCAAGCTCGGTTCGGGTGCGGCGCGCGTACATACCCTGAAGAAAGTGTCGCTCCAAATTGGCCAAGGTGAGGCAGTGGGTCTGGTCGGCCCTTCCGGCTCGGGCAAGTCTACGCTCTTGATGGTGATGGCGGGTCTTGAGCGCGCCGATTCCGGCTCCGTGGAAGTCGCGGGGCAGGAGCTGACCAAACTCAGTGAAGACCGGCTTGCGAAGTTTCGCGGCGGGGCGGTCGGCATCGTGTTTCAGTCTTTTCACCTGATCCCGACCATGACCGCGATCGAGAACGTCGCAGTGCCGCTCGAACTTGCGGGCCGCGCCGATGCGTTCGAGCGCGCGAAGCGCGAACTCGAAGGCGTGGGTCTTGCCGCACGCATGCAGCATTATCCGGCGCAGCTTTCGGGCGGCGAACAACAGCGCGTGGCGCTGGCCCGCGCGCTCGCGCCGGAGCCGTCCATTATTTTTGCCGACGAGCCGACCGGCAATCTCGACGAAAAGACCGGACGCGAGATCATGGATCTCTTGTTTTCCAAGCAGGCGGAAAAGAACGCAACGCTCGTCATCGTTACGCATGACCTCGCGCTCGGCAATCGCTGCGATCGTCTGATCCGCATGCGTTCTGGCGAGGCGCTTCCCGAGCAGCCGAAAGCGCCTGCATGAGCGCGGTTTCTGCGAACGATACGCCTTCTTCCATTTCGCGCATGCGCGCGGCATTTCGCATTGCGTTGCGCGAGTTGCGCGGCGGCGTGCGCGGCTTCGGCGTGTTTCTGGCGTGTCTTGCCATCGGCGTCACGGCGATTGCCGGTGTGGGCTCGTTCGCGCGCGCGCTTTCCGACGGCATGTTGCGCGAAGGCGAACGCATTCTCGGCGGCGACATCGCGTTCTCGCTGATCCACCGGCAGGCCAATCCTGCAGAGATGGAATTTTTCAAGAGCCGCGGTGCGGTCTCCGAAATCGGCAGTCTGCGCGCAATGACGCGGACCACGAACGGGTCAGCGACGCTGGTCGAACTCAAAGCCGTCGACGGCGCCTATCCGCTCACGGGAAAAATCCAGATCGAGCCGAACGTGCCGCTCGCCCGCGCGCTGCAGAAGGTCGGTAACCGCTATGGCGCGGTCGCGGAGCCGATGTTGCTGCTGCGTCTCGGGATCACCCCGGGCGTGGAAATAAAAATCGGCGAGGCGACCTTCGTCATCACCACCACGATCGTCAGCGAGCCGGATCGCGTGGCAGCGGGGGTCGGCTTCGGCCCGCGCCTCATCATTTCGCAGGAAGCCTTGCAGGCGACGGGTCTGGTCCAGCCCGGCAGTCTCGTGCGCTGGAGCTATCGTGTGCGGCTTGCGGAGTCGAACACGGGCGCGATCACCGCCATGCAGGCGCAGGCGCGCGATCTGTTTCCGAACGCGGGATGGGAAATCCGCACGCGCGGCAGCGTTTCGCCGCAACTGGAGCGCAACGTGCGGCGGCTGGCGGAGTTTCTTACGCTGGTCGGATTGACCGCCTTGCTCGTCGGCGGCGTCGGTGTCGCCAATGCGGTGATGCATTATCTGGAACGAAAGCGTGCGGATATCGCGACGCTCAAGGCGGTCGGCGCTTCGGGTGCGACGGTATTCTCGATCTATCTCACCGAGATCGGGATCATTGCCTTCATCGGAATCGCCATCGGCGTCATCCTGGGTACGGCGCTGCCTTTCGTCGTCACCTCGCTGTTCGGATCGCTCATTCCGCTGCCGCTCGCGCCCGGAATTCATTTCAGTGTTATCGGACTCGCGACAGCGTTCGGCATTCTCGTGGCGCTCGCCTTTGCGCTGTGGCCGCTCGGCCGCGCGCATGACGTGCCGGTGTCGGCGCTGTTTCGCGATGCGGTGGAAAGCCATCGCGGCATGCCGCGTCCGCAATATGTCGCGATGGTGGTGCTCGCGGTGGCTGCGCTCGCAACGCTCGCGCTGCTGGTCGCGGAAAGCCGGCGCATTGCGCTGATCTATATCGTCGCTGCGGCGAGCATCTTCGTGGTGTTGCGGCTGCTTGCCATGGCCTTGATGGCGATCGCGGCGCGATTGCCCCGGCCGCGCTCGACCGCGTTGCGGCTTGCGATCGCGAATATCCATCGTCCGGGCGCGCTCACGCCTTCGGTCGTGCTCTCGCTGGGGCTCGGTCTTGCGCTTCTGGTGACGCTGACCCTGATCGACGGCAATCTCCGGCGGCAATTGACGCAGGCGCTGCCGCAGAGCGCGCCGAGTTTTTTCTTCGTCGACGTTCCTTCCAGTGATGTCGAACGGTTCAACGCCTTCATCAAGCAGCATGGCGGCACCGGCGAGCTGTCGGAAGTGCCCATGCTGCGCGGACGGATTCTCCGGGTGAAAGACGTTCCGGCCGATCAGGTGAAAGTCGATTCCGAGCAGGCGTGGGTGCTGCAGTCCGACCGCGGCATCACCTTCACCGATAGTCTCCCCGAAGGCTCGATGCTGGTTTCAGGACAATGGTGGCCGAAGGACTATGCCGGGCCGCCACTGGTTTCGTTCTAAAAACGCGCGGCGGATGGGCTTGGCCTGAAAGTCGGCGATAAGGTTTCCGTCAACGTGCTCGGACGAACGATCGAAGCCACGGTCGCCAATCTGCGCACGGTGGAGTGGGAGAGCCTCGGCATCAATTTCGTGATGCTGTTCTCGCCGAATACCTTTCGCGGCGCGCCACATACGATTCTTGCGACGCTTACTTATCCCGACGGCAGTGACCAGAAGGCGGAAGTCGAATTGCAGCGGCTCGTTGCCAACGAGTTTCCGGCGGTGACGACCGTGCGCGTGAAGGAAGCCCTGCAGACGATCAATGCGCTGGTTGCGGAGATTGCGGTCGCGGTGCGGGGCGCGAGTTCCGTGACACTCCTTGCCAGCATCCTCGTGCTCGCTGGCGCCCTTGCTGCCGGTCACCACAGCCGCGTCTATGACGCGGTGATCTTGAAAACGCTCGGGGCGACGCGCGGGCGGCTCCTGCTCGCTTACGGCACCGAATACGCGATCCTTGGGCTCGCGACGGCGATCTTCGCGACTGCTGCCGGTGCGGTGGCGGCATGGTTCGTGGTCGAGAACGTGATGAACTTCAGTTTCCGGTTCGACCCGGCCGCGGCTGGCCTTGCGGCAATTACAGCGGTAATTCTAACGGTGGCGCTCGGACTGATCGGCACTTGGCGGGCGCTTGGGCAGAAGCCCGCCCCGGTTTTGCGTAATCTCTAAAATATGAAGCAATTCCAGGCGCTTCACCCTGTCACGTAACCTTGACGTAAATTCACTTGCGGCGAAATTTGGGGCGCACCATATTCGTCATGGATTTGGGACAGGCGCCGGAAACGCAAGCTATCTTTCCGGCGTTTGATGTCCTGCCATTAGGGAGCTTCCTGTAGGGAGAAAGGGACCACGATGTCCGACCTGAACACCAACACCCGCTACGGCGGTACCATCGCCCGCAGCCAAGCTGAGGTCGATCAGGGCCTCCGCTCGTACATGCTCGGGGTCTACAACTACATGGCGATCGGGCTGGCCATCACCGGCCTGTTCGCGCTCGGCATCTACATGCTGTCGATTTCCGGCACGCCGACGCCGTATCAGATTCGCGGCGGCCTCTATCTCACCCAGCTCGGCTATACGCTCTTCGTCAGCCCGCTGAAGTGGGTCGTCATTCTCGCGCCGCTTGCGATTGTGTTTTTCCTCAGCTTCCGCGTCGAGAAGATGAGCGTGGGCGCGGCCCAGCTTACCTTCTGGGTCTATGCGGCGCTGGTCGGCGTGTCGCTCGCCGTGCTCCTGATGGTCTATACGCACACCTCGATTGCGCGGGTATTCTTCATCACCGCGGCGTCGTTCGGTGCGCTCAGCCTTTGGGGCTACACCACGAAGCGCGATCTGTCGGGCTGGGGCTCGTTCCTCTTCATCGGCCTGGTCGGCATCATCCTCGCTTCGCTGGTCAATATCTGGCTGGCGTCGTCGATGATGCAGTGGATCATCTCCTGCGTCGGCGTGCTCGTGTTCGCGGGCCTCACTGCCTATGACACGCAGCAGATCAAGGAGATGTATGACGTCAACGACGACGGCACCGTCGCCGGCAAGAAGTCGATCATGGGCGCGCTGCGCCTCTACCTCGACTTCCTGAACATGTTCATGATGCTCCTGCAGCTGTTCGGCAACCGCGAGTAAAGCGGCCAAGCATCTTGAGAAAAGCGAAGGCCCGGCATTTGCCGGGCCTTTTGCTTTGTGGGGTGTCTCGTTCGCAGGTCGCTAATTCACCACGCTCAGCCGCTTGTCGATCACGGCGAGCACGCGGCCGAGATCATGGCCGCGCTTCAGTACGAATCCGGTGGAGTTGACCACCGCATAAGCGCCCTGCCGCCGCGCGAGCGCCGGATTTTTCTCGATGCGATAGAGCGGCTGCTCCGAGGAGCGGCGGAAGATCGAAAACACCGCGCGATCCCGCATGAAGGCGATCGCGTAGTCGCGCCATTCGCCGGCGGCGACCATGCGGCCGTAGAGATCGAGAATGCGCAGCAACTCGCGCCGGTCGAAGGTGGTTTCTTTCTGGGCGGCGGACTGATTCGCCGGCCGCCTGGGGAACGCTATCGGTTCGAGATCGCTCAACGCCTCGCGCCTCCTGATCCGTCAACGCGAAACGATTGTCGCGTCGATGTCATGATCGCGCCAGCCTGAAATTCGGGCAAGTGTTTCTTTCTTAGTTGAAATCACTCGCTTTTTCCGCGCGAGTTCCACGACTGCAAAAATCATAAAGACGCCCGATTTCGGCCGCCCCAACGCCAAAGCGCAACGCGAGATTTCCTCTCGTAGCCTCCGGGCCGGTTTCGAAAGAGATCCGGTCAATCCCAGCCCCCCAGCCCCCCGGGCTTTTTCGGGCCGGCCCATCTGGCTCCCGCGTACGGTTCAAAACCCCAAATTCAAAGGGCCTCTCCTTTCGGGAGGCCCTTCTTTTTCGTGGAAGCTATTTGCCGTTCAGCGCAGTGCGATGATCTCTGCGTTGCGAATGGCGCCGGGACTGTTCTCCGCGCCGTTCTGCACCATGACGACGACGGCGTCGGCGCCCTTTGCCTTCAGTTCGGAAATCGGGATCGAGGTTTTGAGCGGTGTGCCGGACCAGGCGCCAAGGTTGCGCCAGGCGCGCACGACATTCGAATAGCTCACCGTCGCGCCTTTGTTTTCGCCCTTGGCGATCTGCACGTCGACCTTGCTGGTTACGGCCAGCATCCACACGGTCGCCTTGCCGTTTCCGGGGCCGACTTCGACGGAGATATTTTCGCCGTCGCGTTTCAGGGTGAGCGGAATCTCAGGATCGCTCGAAGGGTGGTTGCGAAGGGCCGCGTTGATCTCGCGGGCATCGCTGCCGACCATGTACTTCACGCCGTTCACAATCGCCTGCGGCGTGTAGACGTTCATGTCGCCGCGCACCTTTGCATAATTGCGCTGGCGTTTGGTGTGATCGTGCAGCGCGAGCGTATCCTTCCAGCCGAGATAGTCCCAGTAATCGACGGCGAGCGTGAGCGGAATGAGGTTCCGCTCCTGCACGAGCTTGCCGAGCAGCGCGTCTGCCGGCGGACAGGAACTGCAACCCTGGCTCGTGAACAACTCGATCACGGACTTGCCGCCGGCGAGCGCAGGCGAGGAAGTTAATGCGGTCATTACCGCGAATAGCGCGAGCGCGCGGGAAAGGCGAAGCACATGCATCATGAACCTATCGATTGATCCAAGAACCATAGGCCCGGAAAAGCGAAAGCCGCCACTCACTATTGGGTGAGCGGCGGCCGCAGTCTCCGATAAGGGAACGACTTTTCTACGCTGCAAGATTGCGCAGGACGTATTGCAAGATGCCGCCGTTCTTGAAGTAGTCGAGTTCGTCGAGGGTATCGATGCGGCAGAGCAGCGGTACGGTCTTCTTTTCGCCACTGGCAAAGGTGATTTCCGCGGAAAGCACTTCCTGCGGCTTCAGCCCTTCGGCAAGGCCCTTGATCGTGACCTTCTCGTCGCCCTTGAGGCCGAGTGTCTGCCACGAGGTGCCTTCCTCGAACACGAGCGGCACGACGCCCATGCCGATCAGGTTCGAACGGTGAATGCGCTCGAAGCTCTGTGCGATCACGGCGCGAATGCCGAGGAGTACGGTGCCTTTCGCGGCCCAGTCACGCGAGGAGCCGGTGCCATATTCCTTGCCGGCGAAGACCACGAGCGGGACTTTCTCCTGCTTGTACTTCATCGCGGCGTCGTAAATCGGCATGCGCTCGCCGTCCGGATAATGAACGGTGACGCCGCCTTCGACGCCCGGCACCATCTGGTTCTTGATACGGATGTTGGCAAAGGTGCCGCGCATCATGACTTCGTGGTTGCCGCGTCGTGTGCCGTACTGGTTGAAGTCCATCACCGCGACGCCGTGGTCGGTGAGATACTTGCCCGCGGGCGAGGCAGCCTTGATCGAGCCCGCCGGCGAGATGTGGTCGGTGGTGATCGAATCCAGGAAGAGGCCGATCACGCGCGCGTTGTCGATGTCGGTGATCGCTTCCGGCGTGCGGGTCATGGTTGCGAAATACGGCGGATTCTGCACGTAGGTCGAGTTGTTGTCCCAATCATAAGTGTCGGTCGGCGTGACCTTGATCGCCTGCCAGTATTTGTCGCCCTTGAAGACGTCCGCATATTTCTTCTGGAAGATTTTCTTCGAGATCGAACGGCGGATGAAGGTCGCGATTTCCTTCGGCGAGGGCCAGATGTCCTTGAGATAAACTTTCTTGCCCTTCTTATCGACGCCGATCGGCTCTTTCGCGAGATCGATCTGCATCGAACCGGCCAGCGCATAGGCGACGACCAGCGGCGGCGAAGCGAGATAGTTCGCGCGCACGTCCGGGTTCACGCGGCCTTCGAAGTTGCGGTTGCCTGAGAGCACGGCGGCCGCCACGAGATCCTTGTCGTTGATGGTCTTCGAGATTTCTTCCGGCAGCGGACCGGAATTGCCGATGCAGGTCGTGCAGCCGAAGCCGACAAGGTTGAAGCCGAGCGCGTCGAGATCCTTCTGCAGGCCGGACTTCGCGAGATATTCGCCGACCACCTGGCTGCCCGGGGCGAGCGAAGTCTTTACCCAGGGCTTGCTCTTCAGACCAAGCTTCGCGGCTTTGCGGGCAAGCAGCCCCGCGCCGATCATGACGCTCGGGTTCGACGTATTGGTGCAGGAAGTGATCGCGGCGATCACGACGTCGCCATGACCCATGTCGAAGTTCTTGCCTTCGACATGATAGCGGCTGGTCACGTCTTCGGTTTTCTTGAACTCTCCGGTGAGTGCGGCGAGGAAGCCGGCTTTGGCCTTCGAGAGCGGGACGCGATCCTGCGGGCGCTTCGGTCCGGCGAGTGAGGGCTCGACCTTGGCAAGATCGAGCGCGAGTTTCGAAGTGAAGACCGGGTCGGCCGTGGAAGCCTTGCGCCACATACCCTGCGCCTTGGCATAGGCTTCGACGAGCTTCACGCGATCCTTGGTCCGCGCGGTTTCGCTCAGGAAACGAATGGTTTCGTCATCGACCGGGAAGAAGCCGCAGGTCGCGCCGTATTCCGGCGCCATGTTGCCGATGGTCGCGCGATCCTCGAGCGAGAGCGAGCCGAGGCCGGGGCCGTAGAATTCGACGAACTTGCCGACCACGCCCTTCTTGCGCAGCATTTCGGTGACGGTGAGCACGAGATCGGTCGCGGTGACGCCGCTCTTGAGCTTGCCCGAAAGCTTGAAGCCGATGACTTCGGGAATGAGCATCGAAATCGGCTGGCCGAGCATCGCAGCTTCCGCCTCGATGCCGCCGACGCCCCAGCCGAGAATCGCAGCGCCGTTGACCATGGTGGTGTGGGAATCGGTGCCGACCAGCGTGTCGGGGTAGGCGACCTCGACGTCTTTGATCTTGCCGGACTTCAGGTCGACCGTCTGGTCCTTCATCGTCCAGACCGTCTGGCCGAGATATTCGAGATTGACCTGGTGGCAGATGCCGGTGCCCGGCGGCACGACGCGGAAATTGTCGAAAGCGAGCTGACCCCATGTGAGGACCTTGTAGCGCTCGCCGTTGCGCTCATATTCGAGATCGACGTTCTGCTTGAACGCCTTCGCCGTGCCGAAGTGATCGACGATCACCGAGTGGTCGATCACGAGATCGACCGGAACCAGGGGGTTGATCTTTTTCGGGTCGCCGCCGAGCGACTTCATCGCGTCGCGCATCGCGGCGAGATCGACAACGGCCGGAACACCGGTGAAGTCCTGCATGAGCACGCGCGCGGGACGGAAGGCGATTTCGCGGTTCGATTTGCGCGCCTTGGTCCATTTCGAGAGTGCGATGATGTCGTCGCGGGTGACGGTACGGCCATCCTCGAAGCGAATCAGATTCTCCAGCAGAACCTTCAGCGAAAAGGGCAGCTTCGAAGCGCCCTTGAGGCCGTTCTTCTCGGCGACCTTCAGGTCGTAATAAACATAGGACTTGGTTCCGACTTTCAGGGTACGGCGGCACTTAAAACTGTCGAGTGAGGAGATCACGGCGATTCCCGCTGGTTCTGGGTTAAAAGCCCGTACCGGCCGGCGGCATTTTTCGTCCGGTGCCAAGGCTGATAAGGCGCTTTATAGAACTATTCGGAACAAGGGCAATGGAGCGCCTTTTGATCCTTCGATCAATTTGCGGGCATGGAGCCGCAACCGTCCTATGCGTTTGATCGCCAGCGATATTTCCTGCTCGCGCGGCGGCCGCGTGCTCTATGACAGGCTGTCTTTTTCGCTCGGCGAGGGCGAATTGCTCCTGCTCACGGGGGCGAACGGCGCGGGCAAGACGTCGCTCCTGCGCCAGATCGCCGGGCTGCTCCCGCTCGATCATGGCACCATCGTGTTCGAGGGTGGCGAGCGTGCGGAGGAAACGCATTTCGTCGGGCATGGCGCGGCCATCCGGGAAACGCTGACGGTCGCCGAGAATCTCGCGTTCTGGTGCGACCTTTATGGCCGCGCGGAGAAGCCGCTCGAAACCTGTCTTGAAAGACTGAAGCTGGCACAGCTTGCTGCCCTTCCTGCCCGCGTGCTCTCCGCGGGTCAGAAACGCAGGCTCGCGCTGGCAAGGCTGGTTGCGATCCGCCGGAACATCTGGCTGCTCGACGAGCCCGACACCGCACTCGATGCCGAGGGCAGGGCGACGCTGATCGAACTGATCGCCGCGCATCGGGCAGGTGGCGGCATGATCGCGATAGCAAGCCACGGCACGCTTGCCGTGACGCCGACGCGCGAGATTGCGATCGGTTCCGCATCGCGGGTGGCGGCGGAATGATGCGCGCGGTCTATGCCATCCTTCGGCGCGATCTCCTGCAGTCCTTGCGTGCGGGCGGCGGTGCCGGCACCGGCGTCATCTTCTTTCTCGCAGTCGTCATGGTGGTGCCGTTTGCCATCGGTCCCGACCAGAAACTGCTCGCGCAAATCGGACCCGCGGTCTTGTGGATCGGCGCTTTGCTGGCATCGCTCCTCGGGCTTGACCGGATTTTCGGCAGCGACGCGGAAGACGGCAGCCTCGATCTTCTGTTGCTCGCGCCGCAGCCGCTCGAAGTGATTGCCGCGACCAAGGCGCTGGCGCATTGGCTTGCCACCGGCCTGCCGCTGGTCATCGCGACACCTCTGCTTGGGCTTCTCCTCGGGGTGGAAGGCAAGACG
>CAUJKG010000396.1 GCA_963205465.1 Pseudomonadota bacterium
TGCTGGCGCAGCAGGCCGGCGCCAATGCGGTCGCCGCCGCACTTGGCGGCATGCTCTTGATCGCCTTCGCCGCGTGGCTGCTCGCAACGGCAGGCAAGCGCTGGAGGATCGCAAATTACGGTGCTTCCGCCGCCGCGCTCCTGCTCGCGATCGCGCTCGGATTCATCTTCGTCAAGGACGCCGAAGCGCCGCAGCAAGCCGCGTCAAACAATCCGCGCTACGAAGCCTTCACGCCCGCGCGGCTCGACGAACTACGTGCGCAGAACCGGCCGATATTCGTGAACCTGACGGCCGCGTGGTGCATTACCTGTCTTGTCAACGAGCGGGTCGCGCTCGAGCGCGCCAATGTCATCTCCGCGTTCGAAGCGGCAAACATCGCCTATCTCAAGGGCGACTGGACCCATCGCGATCCGGCGATTACGGCGATGCTCGCAAAGTTCGGCCGTAACGGCGTGCCGCTCTATGTGTTTTACCCTGCTGGCGCGTCTTCCGAGCCCGTGGTGCTGCCGCAAATCCTGACGCCGGACATCGTCTTGCGTGAAATCGGCCAGACCAAATCTGCCCGCATCCAAAACTGAAGGGAGACTGCCATGCTCAAGAAACTGATCGCGACGGCTGCCATCTCTGCAGCATTCGCTTTCCCTGCTTTTGCCTCGCCTGAAGTCGGCAAGGAAGCACCCGCCTTCACCGCCCGCACCGCGGACGGAAAGACGATCGATCTGAAATCGCTGCGCGGCAAGATCGTGGTGCTGGAATGGACCAACCACGAGTGTCCATATGTCCGCATGCACTACAATGCGAACAACATGCAGGCGACGCAAAAGGACGCGACCGGACAGGGCGTCGTCTGGCTTCAGATCATCTCCTCGCCGCCGGGCAAGCAGGGCTTTGTCGAAGGGCTCGAGGCGATCAAGGTCAACGCCGATCGCAAGGCTGTGCCAACCAACACCATTCTTGATCCGGACGGAAAGGTCGGCCGGCTCTACGCCGCACAGACCACGCCGCATATGTACGTCATCGATGCCAAGGGTACGCTGGTTTACAAAGGTGGCATCGACAGCATCCCTTCTTCGCGCCCAGACACGCTGCCGAAGGCCGTGAACTACGTTCGCGAGACGCTGGCCGCCCTTGCCGCCAACAAGCCGGTCCCGAACCCCTCCACGCGGCCATACGGCTGCACGATCCACTACGGCTCGTAACGCGAGGAAGATCGATCCGATGACAGGCGCCGGTGGTCTCCACCGGCGCTTTTCTTTTACCGGCTAATTGCGAGCCGTTCGCAAGAGCTTGACTTTCCTACGCCGGGCAACCATCTTGTTGCGAGTAATTCGCAATAGCAGAAAGTGCGCCCGTGCTCCGTCTTTTCGTCCTTGGCATTCTCGGTATTTTGGCCCTCGCCTGGCCAGAGGCCGCGACCGCGCAGCAGCGCCCGCTCAGAGTGGTCGCGACCGTGTCGATGATCGCCGACGCTGTCCGCGCTGTCGGCGGCGATCGTGTCGATGTGACGAGCCTCCTCGGCGAAGGTGTCGATCCCCATACCTACCGCCCTACCCGGGCCGACATCGCCAAACTCAGCAGCGCGGACTTCATCGTTGCCAACGGGCTCCATCTGGAGGCCCAGTTGGAACAGACACTGAAGACACTTGCGGCATCGAAGCCGGTCTTGTTCGCGGCCGAGAAAATTTCGCCCGAGCGGTTGCTGGCGCACGAAGAGTATAACGACCGCAAGGATCCGCATGTCTGGATGGATCCGAAGCTCTGGTCGGTCGTGGTCGAAGCGGTACGCGATGAACTGATCGTGCGCGACCCGGCCGGCAAGGCGACCTTCGAAGCCGGAGCGAAAACCTATCTCGCAGAAATGCAGCGCATCGACGACTATGCGCGGCGCGTCCTCGCAACCGTGCCTGCGGGATCGCGCGTACTCGTGACGGCACACGATGCCTTCGGCTATTTCGGCCGCGCCTATGGTTTCGAAGTGAAGGGCATTCAGGGTCTCTCGACCGAAAGCGAAGCCGGCTTGAAGCGCATCGAAGAACTGGTTTCAATGCTGGTCGCGAAGAAAATCCGCGCCGTATTCGTCGAAAGCTCGGTGCCGGAGCGCAATGTCCGTGCGCTGGTCGAGGGCGCACGCGCGCGTGGCCATCAGGTCATCGTCGGCGGCGAGCTCTATTCCGACGCCTTGGGCGCGCCGGGCAGCTATGAAGGCACGCTCGTCGGCATGCTCGACCACAACGTCACCATCATCTCTCGCGCGCTGGGAGGACAAACGCCATTGCGCGGGCTGAACGGTAAATTAAAGAGCGGCTCCTGAAATGCTGGCCCCTTCTCCATCGGAACGCGTATCCTCCGGAACGATGCAGCTCTCACCTCTCTCCATTTGCAATCTTTCCGTGAACTACGGCGGGCGGCCCGCCCTCACCCGCGTAAGCTGGAATGCGCCGGAACGCGGGCTGGTCGCCATCATCGGACCGAACGGCGCCGGCAAATCGACGCTACTCAAAGCCGTGCTTGACCTCGTGCCGACAGCCGAAGGCAGCGCGGAAGTCTTCGGCAAACCGGTTTATCTGCAGCGCGGGTTGATCGCCTATGTCCCGCAACGCGCGAGCGTGGACTGGGATTTTCCGGCGACCGCAGCCGACGTCGTAACCATGGGGCTTTATCGCCGGATCGGCTGGCTGCGGCGGGTGCGCGCGAGCGACCGCACCAAAGCCCGGGAATTTCTCGATGCGGTCCGGCTCGCCGATTTCGCGGACAACCAGATCGGCGCGCTTTCCGGCGGCCAGCAGCAACGTGTCTTTCTTGCGCGTGCGCTTGCGCAACAGGCCAAGCTCTTTCTGCTCGACG
>CAUJKG010000397.1 GCA_963205465.1 Pseudomonadota bacterium
TCGGCGCCGGACTGTGGACTTCCGCGGATGTGACGGAACGCAATGCCGACTATATGCCGCGTGGCGTGGAATGGATCGAGCAGGCGGTGGCCGAGTTCAACCCCGAGGCCAAGGCCGTCGTGACCACGAGTGGACAGCGGATTGCATACGACTTCCTGTTCGTCGCGACCGGATTGACGCTCGACTATCGGGCCATCGCGGGCATGGATGCGTCCTTGATCGGCAAAGGCGGAATCGCCTCGATCTATGCAGGACCGGCGCAGGCGGCGGCTTCTGCCGCGGCCATCGATCGCTTCGTCGAGCAGGGTGGCGTCGGCCTGTTCGGGCGTCCCGCGAGCGAGATGAAATGCGCGGGCGCGCCGCTGAAAATCACGTTCATTACCGACGACAAGGCGCGGCGGGCGGGCCGGCGCGGCGCAGTCAAGCTGATTTACAATGCGCATAATCCCGCACTGTTCGCCGTGCCGCCGGTGAACGAGAAACTCAAGGTCATGTTTCCCGCACGCGGAATCGAGACGAACTTCAATCATGTGTTGAAAGCGATCGATCCCGGTGCGAAGCGGGCCACCTATGGCACGCCCGCGGGCGACGTTACGCTCGACTATGACTTCATCCACGTCGTGCCGCCGATGCGCGCACCGGATGCGGTGCGCAACAGCCCGCTGCCCTGGCGCACCGGCCCGCTCGCGGCGGATGGATGGGTGGAGGCGGAGAAGGCCACACTGCGTCATCCGCGCTATCCTGAAGTCTTCGCGGTCGGCGATATCGCCGGCGTGCCGCGCGGCAAGACCGCCGCCAGCGTCAAATGGCAGGTGCCGGTCGTGGTCGACAACCTCGTCGCGGAGACGGCCGGGCGCGCCGCACGCAAGACCTATAACGGCTACACCTCGTGTCCGATGGTGACCGCCATCGGTAAGGCGATGCTGATCGAGTTCGACTATGACGGAAAGCTCATTCCATCCTTTCCGTTCATTCCGCCGCTCGAGGAGCTCTGGGTCTCCTGGCTCATCGAGGAAAAGGGTCTCAAGGGAGCCTACCGCGCGATGCTGCGCGGCCGGGCGTAAAAGAAACGAAGGAGCGCGATATGAGCGATTTCAATCCGGTATCGATGTTTTTCATTCTGTACGAAAGCACGGGCGTCTGGCTCTGGCTGTTGCTGGGTCTCGCGGCGGTGCTGCTCGCCGGCATATTCCTGACCATGCGAAATCTGCTCCGCGCGGGCGCGTCGCTGCGACGGCCCGTCTTGATGGCAGTGATTGTCGGTGTAGCCGTCGCGGTGCTCGCAACATGGGCCGTCCCGGTCTGGACACTTGCCGGCCCTGGCGCGCTGTCGGCCGGTATCGACTATTTGTTCGCTTTCCTGTTTGCGCTCGTTCCCGGAGCCATCGTGGGTGCGATCGCATTCATTTTGCTGCCGCGCTTTTGCTCCGCATGCAGGACGGCGGTGTGAAGCGGAATATCTGACGACGCGGGCAGGCGGAGAGGAAGCCGCAAGGCTTCGAAGCCGCGCCTGCTACTTCTTGCGCGCTGGCTTTTTGCCGCGCGCTTTCGCAGGCTCGCAGTAAATGCGGTGCAGCGTTTCGATCATCGCCCGCGCCGCGGGATCCTCGATCGAGTAAAAGATCGAGGTGCCTTCGCGTCGCGTCGAAACGACTTTGTGCGCGCGCAGCAGCGCAAGATGCTGGGAAACCACCGACTGGCGGGTCTTGGTGGCATCCGCCAGTTCGCCGACGGACATCTCGCCTTGGATCAGAAGACACAACAGCCGCAGCCGCTGGGGCGAGCCAAGCAGGCTGAGAAATTCAGCCGCCTCGTCCGCCTTGTCTTCGAGGTCCATAATATTCATTCGTGCAGATATATAAGGATAGCCGATCCGAAGAAAGTAAAATTCGAAGAAAGTAAAATTCCAGCTCTCCGGAAGTTCCTCGTTTTCTAGGATGCCAAGCGCGCAACAGTTCGACCGCCCGGCGTTCTAGCCTGCGTTTGCCGTTCCCAGATAGGCTGCGATCACCTTCGGATCCTTGAGCACTTTGTCGGCGCTGCCTTCGGCTACGCTCCGTCCATATTCGAGCACATGCAGCCGGTCCGAAAGATCGGCGACCATCTGCATATCGTGCTCGATCCAGATCATGGCGATGCCGAGCTCATGCTTGATGCGCAGGATGAAGCGCGCGAGATCTTCGCGCTCATCGCGGTTCAGGCCGGCGGACGGTTCGTCGAGCAAGAGAATCGCGGGCTCCATCGCGAGCGCCCGGGCGAAGCCGACGATCTTCTGGATGCCAAAGGGGAGGTTCGCGACCTGCGCGTTGCGGTAGCGCTCGAGTTCGACGAAATCGATGATTTTCTCCACGGCTTCGCGATGCGCGATTTCCTCGCGGCGCGTCGAGCGCGAGAAGAACATCTCTTTCAAAGGATTGGTGCGGATGCGCGCGTGCCGCCCGGTCAACAGGTTTTCCGCGACGCTCATGTGCGGAAACAGCTCGCCGTGCTGGAACGTGCGCGCGATGCCGAGCCGCGCGACATGATGTGGGGTTTTGCCCGCGATGCTCTCGCCGCGGAAGCGGATTTCGCCTTCGCCGGGATAGAGTCCGCTGATGCAGTTCAAGACGCTCGTCTTGCCGGCCCCGTTCGGCCCGATCAGCGCGAACAGCTCCGCTTTCTGCACGGCGAAGGAAACGCCGTTCAGCACTGTCAGTCCGCCGAAGCGGAGCGTGAGCTTGTCGACTTCCAGCTCAGCCATACCATCTCCGGCTTCTGCGATACTGCTTGACGTCGCGATAGGAGCGGCGCTCGCCGGCGCCGCCAAGATAAAACTCCTGAATGTCGGGATGGCTCTTCAACCGCGCCGCGTCACCGTCGAGCACGACGCGGCCGTTTTCGAGCACGTAGCCGCGGTCGGCAATCGAGAGCGCCACCGAGGCATTCTGCTCGACCAGCAAGATCGTGATGCCGAGCTTGTCGCGAACCTCCACGAGCCGCCGCGCCAGATCTTCCACGACAACCGGCGCAAGCCCGAGCGAAAGCTCATCCACAAGCAAGAGCTGCGGCCCGCACACGATCGCAGCGGCAAGCGCCAGCATCTGCCGCTCGCCGCCGGAAAGCAGGCCCGCGGTGCGTGCGCGCAAGTCGGAGAGCCTGGGAAAGAAGGTGAACGCCATTTCCTCCAGACGCCTGCGATCGGCGCCTACCGCCGGCACGGAAGCTGCGAGGTTCTCGACAACCGATAGGTTCGGGAACACCTTGTCGCGTTCGGGAACCAGCACGATGCCGAGCTTCGTGATCAGGTAGGGAGGGCGGTTCGCGAGGTCTTCGCCTTTGAAGCGGATGGTGCCTTCGGTGACGCGGGCATCGTCGAGGCCGAGAAATCCCGAAATCGCGCGCAACGTAGTCGACTTTCCTGCACCGTTGGTGCCGAGCAGGGCGACGATTTCGCCGTTATTCGCTTCGAGCGTGATCCCCTGGATCGCGGTGATCGCGCGGCCGTAAACGACTTCGAGCTTTTCGACCCGCAAGAGTGCCGTCATTTGCGGCCTCCGCCGAGCGGCTTCTGCTTGAACGGCCACAGCAGAAAGTAATTCTGCACGCGCCGCCAGATGCCGACGAGCCCCTGCGGTTCAAACACGAGGAACAGGATCATGACGATGCCGAAAGCGGCGTAATTGAAGGCGGCAAGCATGCCGGCATAGCTGCGCGCATTGGGGAGCAGGCCGACGGCATATTCGATCACATAGGGCAGGAGTGTGACGAAAATCGCGCCGAGAATCGCACCTAGGAGCGAGCCCATGCCGCCGATGATGATCATCGCGACATACTGGATCGACAGAAACAGCGAGAACGCCTCCACCGAGACGAAGCCGCGGTAGTAGCCGAAAAGCGCGCCTGCGACCGCAGTCATCGAAGACGAGATCACGAAGGCGAGCAGTTTGTGCGCGGGCACGCTGATGCCGAGCGCTTCGGCAATGGTCTCGCGCGAGCGGATCGCGGCCCATGCGCGTCCCGTTCTGCTGCGCAGGAGATTGAGCGAGATCAGGAGCGTGCCGGCGGCAAACGCAAGCAGCACGAAGTACCAGATCTTGCGGTCGCGGAGGATGAAATCGCCGATGCGTGGCGCATCGATCACGATACCGGTCGAGAATCCACGCTTGGTCTCGTATTCGCCGCCGAGGTAAACCACGATGAAATGCAGCGCGAGTGTGGAGACCGCGAGATATAGCCCGCGCAGACGCAGCGAGGGCAGGCCGAAGATCAGCCCGATCAGCGCGCCGATCACAGCGGCCGCCGGAATCGTGATCCAGAACTTCGC
>CAUJKG010000398.1 GCA_963205465.1 Pseudomonadota bacterium
GGAACGCAGCACGTCAATGCCTGCATTCGCAACTTCGATCACGCGCACTTCGTGGCCGGCTTCGCGCGCGGAAGCGGCATAGGTCGCCGCGAGCGCGTGAACGAAGCGGGCGGGATCAGAATCCGGATGGCCGTCAATGACGGCGATTTTCGTCATTCCGCTTGTTTAAGCGCCATGAAGCAGCTGGTCATTGATCTCTCGCAATTCGCCTTCAGGGACGGCGTATGGAGAGAACTTCCGAGGCCGCCGCGCGAATTCGCGTGATCGCCTCCGCTAACGGCTCTTCCGCAACCGCCATGTGGTAGGCGTTGGCGTGCAGCAACCTACCCTCGCCGGCGTAAAGACCGACGTGACCTTTCCAGAAGATCAGGTCGCCGCGTCGAAGTTCTGTTTCGCTTATTACCGGCGCTCCGAGCGCCTGCTGCATGTCGCTGTCGCGTGGGCATTCCAGACCGATGCTCTGCAACGCGAGTTGTACGAGCCCCGAGCAATCGAGTCCGGCCGAAGTCTTGCCACCCCAGAGATAAGGCGTACCGAGAAATCTGCCTGCGACCTCGACCGCATCACTTTCACGGAAGGAAAGTGGAGCAACGTGCTGCTTCGGAAGAAAGCCGCCATTTTCCTCAACAAAGAAGTTCGCTTCCTCGCCGCGCATTGCGAACTCGCAGCCGAAGGAGAGCGACGCGATCGGCGGCGACTTGATGTTGGGCCTCGGAAACACGAAAGTGCGCAGCGCGCGAACGCGATGCGTCGCTTTGGCGGTTTCCTTCGCGAGTGCGTTCGACGGCAGCCAGCCGACATACCCATCGCGCGCAAGCTGTCCCCACGACCAACCTTCTTCCGTCTGTTCATAAACTACGGCACGCTCACCATGGAGCGCCTCGGTGTTGAGCTCTGCTTCCGGCGAAGGTGCGCTGCGCAACGGCGCGGTCACATCGATCACCTGCATGGTGACGCCTTCGGCATAGCGCTCCGCTTCGACCTCGCCGCGCAAATAGGAAGCGGCAAGATCGGGCCGTGCCGGCGTCAATCTCTTATCGAGTGCTTTCATAGCGGAAGTTCTTTCGCCTTGGCGACGACGAGATCGCCGAGCCGCTCGACATACAACGCGCCCTTCACTGTGCGCTGCACGACGACGTTGCGCCGGTCGGCCGGATCGCGGCGGCGCTGCAGGATTTCCATGCGGCCCATGGTATCGAGCGCGCGCGTGATCACGGGCTTCGTGACCTTGAGCTTGGCGGCGAGCCCGCGCACCGTATGTGGCGGCGGCTCGAGATAGACAGTCAGCAGAATCGTGATCTGCCGCGCGGAAAGATCGCGATCGTCGTCACGCACGAGTTCGTGGTTGAAATCGTGCAGCAATTTCAGCGCTTGCGACGGGCGAAGTTCGACGGGCACGGCGGGCTCGGAAAATCGTTTCGGAGCCGTATCATTCCAGTCGCAGCCTTCTTTCGCAAGCTTATCCGTAGCGCTCGGTTAACAGCGCGTAGAGCGCGCGAACCGAATGCGCTTCACCGCCTTCGGGGCGCCCCGGCCGCTCCTTCGGATTCCAGGCAAAGATGTCGAGATGCAGCCAGCTTTTCGCGGCACTCACGAATTTGGAGAGGAAAAGCGCCGCCGTGATCGCGCCGGCGTGCCCGCCACCGACATTGTTGGTGTCGGCAATTTTGGAGCTGAGCATTTCCATATAAGGCTGCCACAATGGCAGACGCCAGAGCGGATCGGCTTGTTGCTGCGCATGTTTCGCAAGCGCGCCCCACAACGCGTCGTCATTGGTGAAGGCTGGCGGAATATCAGGACCGAGCGCTACCCGCGCGGCACCTGTCAGCGTCGCAAAATCGATCACAAGTTCGGGCTTCTCTTCGTCCGCCAAGGCAAGCGCATCCGCGAGCACAAGACGGCCCTCGGCATCGGTATTGCCGATTTCAACCGTGATTCCCTTGCGGCTTTTGAAGACATCGCCGGGACGGAACGCGATGCCGGAAATCGAGTTCTCGACCGCGGGAACAATCACGCGCAGCCGCACTTTCAGCTTCGCAGCCATGATCATATGCGCAAGCGCAAGCGACGCCGCAGCACCGCCCATATCCTTTTTCATGAGCAGCATGGCTGCGTCCGGCTTGATGTCGAGACCGCCGGTATCAAAACACACGCCTTTGCCGACGAGGGTAATTTTCGGATGCGTGGGCTTGCCCCAAGTGAATTCGACAAGGCGTGGCGCGCGTTCACTACCCTGGCCTACCGCATAAACCAGCGGAAAATTCTTCTTCAGAAGATCCTTGCCGACCACGCTTGAAACTTTCGCGCCGTGTTTTTTCGCCAAAGTACGAATGGCCGCTTCCAACTCCACCGGGCCGAGATCGTTTGCCGGCGTGTTTACGAGATCGCGCGCAAGATATATGCCTTCGGCGATCCGCAAGACTTCCTTTGCATCGACGCCTGCGGGCACGGCAAGCCGCGGCTGTTCTTTCTTCGCCGCGCGATATCTACCGAAGCGATAAGACCCGAGCACGAAAGCAAGCGTTGCCAGCTTCGCATCCTCCGGCGCCCGCGCGAACTCCCAGTCGCCCTCGGGGAGCAGCGCTGCCAGCTTTCCGGCAAGCAACGGATCGGCATGCTCGTTGCCGCGTTTGCCCAGCCCAAACAGGCAACCGGCAATGCCGCCTTTCGCATCCGGCAGCAAAAGAAAGCGCCCCACATCGGGCGTGAACGCGGAGGCTTCTGCAAACCCGCGCGCGGCCGACGGAAGCTTTTCCCTGACCTCTTTCCACGAGTGATCGTCCACGCACCAGACCGGCCTGGCCTTGGCGGTGGATGTCGTCAGCGCGGCGGAAGCGGATCGGGACAAGGCCGGACTCCTTTTTTTAATACCTCCGGTTCTCGTAACACGCGGTAATAACCCAAGAAAGCGGGCTTAACGCGACGTTAGGGTTAACTCTCTATTGCTTGCCGGAGCATTCCGGCCGCGCCCCGCCGGGCTGCGCGGAGTAAGAGTATGCAGTGGTATCCCGCTTCCTCGAGGCAGCGCCTGTTCGGCGGCGTTTCGAGACTGGCCATGGTTGCGGCGCTTGCAGCCTGTCTCGGCGCTTGCGCCACGAAATCCAATAACGCCGACATCACCGGCTCGATCCAGAATCCATTCCGTGCGGCAGATACCGATCCGCGCGCGAACCTCGACCGTCTTGCGGAGAGCTATAAGCAACGCCCCGCCGATCCGCAGGTCGCCATTTCTTATGCGCAGGCGCTGCGCAAAACCGAGCAGCAGGCCCAAGCCGTCGCGGTACTCGAACAGGCGACGATCAAGAACCCCAAGCACAAGGGGCTGCTTGCCGAATACGGCCGGGCGCTTGCCGAGTCCGGCCGCCTGCAACAGGCGCTCGACGTGCTGAACCGCGCCCATACCCCCGATCAGCCGGACTGGCGCATTCTGAACGCGCAAGGCGCGATCCACGATCAGCTTGGAAACTACAAGGAAGCGCGCCGCTTCTATACGACCGCGCTGAAGATGATGCCGGATGAACCGGCCATTCTTTCCAATCTCGGTCTCTCCTACATCCTTTCCAAAGAACTGAAGCTTGCGGAAAGCACGTTGCGCCGTGCAGCCAGCAACCCGCGCGCGGAGAAGCGCGTCCGGCAGAACCTTGCGCTTTCGCTCGCCTTGCAGGGAAAATTCGACGAGGCCGAAAAAATCGCCGCCGGCGATCTGCCGCCCGAGGAAGCCAGCGCCAACATCGCGTCGCTCCGCGACATGATCCGGGATCAGGAACAGCGCCCGCGCAACGCGCCGCGCAAGCGTTCGTAAGACAACAAACCGGTTCAGAGAGAAGGAAAACGCTCGCCTTACGGCGGGCGTTGCTATCTGATTTCCATCACGCGGATCGCGGCCGGACCCATGATGACGACGAAAAGCACCGGCAGGAAGAACAGGATCATCGGCACGGTCAGCTTCGGCGGCAATGCCGCGGCCTTCTTTTCCGCTTCCGACATACGCTGATCGCGAATTTCCTGCGCCAACACGCGCAACGCCTGTGCGAGCGGCGTGCCGTAGCGCTCCGCCTGAATCAGCGCCGTCGTCACCGCCTTGACGCCGTCAATGCCGGTGCGTGTGGCGAGATTTTCAAGCGCAAGCCGCCGATCCTGAAGGTATGACAACTCTGCGGCGGTCAAGGTCAGCTCTTCCGCAAGCGGGATCGACTGCGAGCCGATTTCCTGGCTCACGCGTTTGAAAGCCGCATCGATCGACATGCCGGATTCCACGCAGATCAACAGCAGATCGAGCGCGTCGGGAAAGGCGCGGCGGATGGATTGCTGACGGCGCGTGATGACGTTTTTCAGAAACAGCTGCGGCAACTTGATGCCGAGATAGGCGGCGCCGATGCAGATACCGAGCTTCACCATCAAAGGTTGGCCAATATCCACCAATACGAAGAGATAGATCACCGCGAAGATGAGCATCGCGATCGGGACTACCATGCGGAAGAACAGGAACGTCACCTGCGGCCCCTGTCCGCGATAGCCTGCCTGCACCAGGGTCGCCTTGATCTGGTCTTCGCCCAGCCACTTTTTCAGATCCAAGACTTCGACGATCCGCTGGATGGACGCTTTTGGCGTCGGACGCAGATTGACCTTCTCGCCGCGTGCGAGCTTCTCGCGCTCACGCGCGCGAATCTGGCCGCGCTCAATGGCGAGCGTTTTCATGCGGCGGTCGAGATTCTCGTTCGACAGATAAGGCATCGCGACCGTGTAGATGGTTGCGATCACCGCCACCACGGTGAGCAGCATGGTCATGAAATGCGGGTCGCTCATTCTCTCGTAGATCAGATCGAACATACGCGCACCCTTAGAAGTCGAAGTTGATCATCCGGCGCATGACAAAAACGCCGATGAGCATCCAGACGCCGGAAGCCACGAGCAGCATGTGGCCCGTCGAAGTCTTCCACAAAAGCTCGATATAACCAGGACTTGTGAGATAAACGAGTAACATCACGCCGAAAGGCAACGATGCGATGATGGAAGCTGAGGCTTTCGCTTCCATGCTCATCGCCTGGATCTTGGCGGACATTTTTTTTCGTTCGCGCAGCACGCGTGAAAGATTGCCGAGTGCTTCGGACAGGTTGCCGCCGGCTTGCTGCTGGATCGCAAGCACGATACCGAAAAAGTTCGCTTCCGGAAGCGGCACACGCTCGTACATCTTCGCGGCCGAATCCGAAAGCGACATGCCGACTGCCTGCCCTTCCGCGATCAGCCTGAATTCGCCCTTTACCGGCTCCGTCGTCTCGTTGGCGATGATGCGGATACAATCGCCGATCGGCAGACCTGCCTTCACGCCGCGCACGATGACGTCGATGGCATTGGGAAGCTCGTTAATGAATTTGTTCTCGCGCTTCTTCTTCAGATAGCCGAGCACCCAGCGCGGGATGCCAAAAGCACCGGCCGGAATTGCGGCCAGCGCAAGATACAGCCCCATGCCGGAAACCAGCATCAGCACAAAAGCGGCTACGCCGGCGGCGATACTGAAGATAAAGAACTGCCGCTTCGTGATCGACAGGCCAGCCTGCTGAAGCCGGATTTCAATCGGCGGGTTCTTGACGTTCTTCCGCTTGGCTTCGAGTTGCTTGAGCGTATCTTCGATCTGCTGGCGGCGTGCGGAGCTGCTGTCGTTCGGCTTGCGGCCGCGCTTTACCTGAATTTCGTCGGCCGAGATTCCGCGCATGCGCTCCTCGACACGCTTCTCTCCCGAAATCATCGGGTAGATAAACACGTAGACGACGCCGCCGACCGCGACCGTGATCAGGAATGCGAAAGCGATCGAGCTCATAAACGCCCCATCGGATCGAGCGCTTCGGAAGCGTCGAGCGCGGCGGCAAGGCGATTTTGCTCGCCGTAGTACTTGGCGCGATCCCAAAACCGCGGCTGGCCGATTCCGGTCGAGCGATGACGGCCGAGCATGTTGCCGTTCTGGTCTTCGCCAAGATAATCGTAGACGAACAGATCTTGCGTGGTGACGATATCGCCTTCCATGCCGACCACTTCCGTCACATGGGTGATGCGGCGCGAGCCGTCGCGCATACGCGAGGCCTGGATGATGACGTCGATCGATGAAACGACCATTTCGCGGATCGTGCGCGGCGGCAAAGCGAAGCCGCCCATCGTAATCATGGATTCGAGACGCGAAAGCGCTTCGCGCGGGGAGTTCGCATGCAGCGTTCCCATCGAGCCGTCGTGACCGGTGTTCATGGCCTGCAACAGATCGAAGGCTTCGGCGCCGCGGACTTCGCCGACGATGATACGCTCGGGGCGCATACGCAGGCAGTTGCGCACCAGATCGCGCATGGTGATCTGGCCTTCGCCTTCGAGGTTCGGTGGCCGGGTTTCTAGACGAACGACGTGCGGCTGCTGCAGCTGCAATTCCGCGGCGTCTTCGCAGGTAATGATGCGCTCGTCGTTATCGATCGCGGCGGTCAGACAGTTCAGAAGCGTCGTCTTGCCGGAACCGGTGCCGCCGGAAATCAGCGTATTGACACGGCAGCGGCCGATGATCTGCAGAAGTTCTGCGCCCGACGGCGAAATCGATCCGAACTTCACCAGATCGGAAAGCTTGAGCTTGTCCTTCTTGAACTTACGAATCGTGAGCGCGGGACCGTCGATCGAAAGCGGCGGCACGATCACGTTGACACGCGAACCATCCGGCAGGCGCGCGTCGCAGATCGGAGAGGATTCGTCGACGCGCCGGCCGATCTGGCTGACGATACGCTGGCAGATATTGTGGAGCTGCTGGTTGTCGCGGAAGCGAATCCCGGTCTGCTGAATCTTGCCTTTGACTTCGATGTAAACGGTATTGGCACCGTTCACCATGATGTCAGCGATGTCGTCGCGCGCGAGCAAGGGCTCGAGCGGACCATAGCCGAGCACGTCGTTGCAAATGTCGTCGAGCAGTTCTTCCTGCTCGGCAATCGACATCACGACGTTCTTGATCGTGATGATTTCGATGACGATGTCGCGGATTTCCTCGCGCGCGGCAATCGGCTCGAGCTTGGCGAGCTGGGTGAGATCGATCGCTTCGATCAGCGCGCCAAAAATCTGCGCTTTGACCTCATAGAAGGATTCCGAGCGCTGATTGCTCATCATCGGCGGCGCCGACGGCGCAAGCGGCGGCGCCGGCATTGCCGCCGACATGCCGGCACTCGGCGCGAAATCGGATACTACCGGAGGCGGCAACAGCTGGGACGGCGCAGGGGCAGGGGCCGGCGCCGGCTGGGCCGGTGCACGCGGCGTGTCCATCACGCCGCCGTTGCTGTTACCTCTTTTACCGAACATGCAGGACCCCGGACTTTCCGCTTATTTCCTCAACCCTCTGATCTTGGCGAGCAGCGGCGAGAGGAGATCGTTCTTTTGCTTCTTCGCTTCGCTGCGGCCGGTCAGCGATTTCGCAATCTGGAGGAAGATATCCGCCGTCTTATGCTTGGCGGACACTTCTGCGATCATCTGGCCGTTGTTCGCGGCGGTCCCGAACAGCTGCGGATCGAAGGGGATCGACGCGATCGGCTCGGCGCCGAGCGCCTTGGCGAAGTCGGCGGCCTTCACTTCCGGGCGCTTCGGCATGCCGACCTGATTGAGCAAATAAAGCGGCGCACGGTCATTCGGCCGGGCAGCCCTTGCGAAATCGAAGATATTCTTGGCGTTGCGGAGATTGGCGAGATCCGGCGCCACCACGATCAGGATATCATCTGCGCCGACGATCGCGCGCTTCGACCAACCGCTCCAGATATGCGGCAGATCGAGCACCGTGAACGGCACCGAGGCGCGCAACGTATCCAGCACCGGCTCGAACGCATCCGGACCGATGTCGTATTCGCGATCGAGTGTCGCGGGTGCGGCAAGCAGGCT
>CAUJKG010000399.1 GCA_963205465.1 Pseudomonadota bacterium
GACGGCGCTGAGCGCGTTTGCCACGCTGGTCGAGCGCAAATATGTCGCGCTGCTCGGCGTCATCTACGCGAGTTCGCTCGGCATCTGGTATTTCGCGAGCATCGAAGAATCGAAAATCCTCACCGCGACGCTGGCATCCCTCTATATCGCGGTCTACCTCCATGTCCGCACGGCGCCCACGCGGCGCGACCTGTTGTTGCTTTCCCTGGTGCTCTTCGCCGCCTGTCTCAACGAAATCGTGGCGGCTTTTCTGGTTGCGATCCCGGCAACCGATTTCTTCCTGCGTTACGGCTTCGATCTGCGCAAAAGCCGCTGGATTTTTCTGCACGCGCTGATCCCGCCCGCAACGCTCCTGCTATTGGAGTTTTTCGTCAACGGCGTCATCGCGGCACCCACCGACAATCCGGAGAACGCGTCTCACGTCAGCATGTTCTTCTATTATCTGGTGCGCGAACATTCGCTGGCCGCGGCCTACATCTATGTCATCAACTGGTTCTGCTTCAGCATCGCAGCACCCGCGCCGGAAGCTGACTACCTCTTCAGCAAATGGCCGCTGCATCCTTATTATTTCGAGCCAACGCTTTCGAACTATTTCAACTTCCTGCCGCAGGCGGCGATCGCAATTGCATTCTTTGTCATCGCGGCCGGAGCCTTGCTGGCGCTATGGAAAAAAGCGCTGAACCGGGATTTGTCGATCTGCCTGCTCGCGCTCTTAGCCTATGCGCTCGTGCGCTGCCTGTTCTTTTACTTCATCCATCCGCTGGAAGGCCTGCTTTTCACTGGCCCCGTTATACTCGCACACCTTCTGCTGCTCGCCGTACCGTTCTGCGCGTCACCCTTGCCGGCGAAGCGATGGATTCTCGCAATCTTCGCGCTGCTCCTGATCATCGGCAACGGCCTCTTCATCACCGGCCTTGCGGTCTGATGGCGCGAGCACAATGAGCGAGCCGATGTCCCCAAACCATCCGACCCCTGCGAGAGCGGTCAGCGCTTTTCTGCCGGTTCATCCGCTCGTGCTGCTGCTTTGCTGCGCAGGCGGTTTTGCAGTCTATTGGTACACGTCGCTCGTGATCGTCGCGCGCGACAGCAGTACGATGTTCGGCGCGGACACCTGGTTCTATACCGAGTTAGCCGACGGCAACATCATCGCGCGCCTGCGCAGCAATTATTACCTCGACCGCATCTTCCGCTTTCACCCGCTCACCGTATTTCTCGCGGCGGGCTGGCTGAAACTCTTCGCGCCGCTCACCGCCTGGCTCGCGCCCGAACAATTGCTGCGGGCGATGTTCGCGGCAATTGGCGCGCTCGGCACATGGGCCGCGATCAGCGCCTTTGCGGTTCTGCTCCCGCGCGTGCAGGCCGCACTCTGGGGCTTGGTCTACGCGGCTTCGCTGAACATCTGGTATTTTTCCAGCATCGAAGAGTCCAAGATCATCTCGGCCACGCTGGCGACGATCTATCTCGCCGCCTGGCTGCACTTGCGCGAGAACGCATCGCGGCGGGGCTGGTTATTTCTGAGCGCCATACTCCTGCTCGCATGCGTCAACGAAATCGTCGCGGCCTTCATGGTGGCGGTGCCGGCCATCGATACGCTGCTCCGGAAGGGCTGGCGCTGGCGTGAATTGCGCTGGCTGTTTGCGCACGCGCTTGTCGCACCCTTGGCCTATCTCCTGATCGAACTCCTGACCTTTACCTTTACCAGCCGCACCACGCCGCACGCGGAAGGCGCGAACCATCTCGATACGCTGTTGTGGTACATCGCGCAGAACAGCTTTTCTCTGGAATCGTTGCACGCCTTTGCGGTGCGCTGGCTCTTCTTCAGCGTTGCGGCCCCCGAAACCAACATCTATTTCGCCAATCCCGCGATCCAGTACGGCGGTGACTTCTATCCCGCGCTCTGGCTCTATTTCGTCAATCCTCTGCCCGCCGCGACAGCGCTTCTGGCAGTCGTCATCTTTGCCGCTTGTTTCTGGCGAGAGCGGCAAGCCGGCCGCGCCACCTTCTTGCCGATCCTGCTCGGGCTTGCGGCTTACGCGCTCGTTCGTGGAGCGTTCTTTTTCTTCTTCATTCCGAAGGAGTATCTGCTCTACAGCCCGAGCATGACGCTCGCGCATCTAATCCTCATCGCCGTGCCGTTTGCCGGGTCGCGGCTCGCCGCCAAGCCTTTCGTCATTGCCGCCTTCGCCGCGGCCTTGGCCGCGAACAACGCGCTGTTTCTCTGGACCGTGAAGGCTTATGGGCTGTGAAGGCTTCCGGGTGAGCAACGCCGCGGCCTGCCTGTGGCACGCCGCAAAAAAGCGCAGCGGAACACGCCTTTCAGGCGGCATTCATGCGAGATTTCGTTCATCATGCCTTCGATGAGCGAAACCGCCGCCGCGGACCACTCGATGCTTTCCGAAGCCGGCCGCACCGCCCGGCAGGAAGCGCGGCTCTATGCCGTTGCGCTCGCGCTTCTGGTCTGCGGCACCTTCGCGCTGTACTGGATCTCGTCCTTCGCGCTCGAACGCCGTTTTGCCACCACCTATTTCGGCGCCGATACCTGGCACTTCACCGAACTGGCAACCGGCCGCTTCAACGATCGCATCATGCGCCTGCATCCGCTCACGGTGGTGCTCGCGCTCGGCTGGATGAAGATTTTCTCGCCGCTCACTGCATGGCTCGCGCCAGTCGCGGTGCTGAAAGCCATGTTCGCGCTGATCGGCGCGCTCGGCGCGGGAGCGGCCGTTCACGCCTTCGCCGCCTTCATGCCGAAGCGCCACGCGCTGCTATGGGGTGCGATCTATGCCGCTTCTGCCGGCAACTGGTATTTTTCCAGCCTTGAGGAATCGAAAATCCTCTCCGCCACGCTGGTCGCCGCCTATATCGCGGCTTACGCGCACCTGCGCGGCGACTGGACGCCACGCGGTGCGGCTCTGCTCACCGGCATTCTCTTCGCAGCCTGCCTGAACGAGATCACGGCCGCGTTTCTGGTTGCGATTCCCGCAATCGACATCCTCATCCGCACCAAGTTCGATTGGCGCGCGCTGCGCTGGGTCGTGCTCCACGCACTTGCGGCGACCGCGGCATTTCTTGTTCTCGAAGCGATCAAGCGCTTTGCCGTGACCGTCACGCCAAGCCCGGAAGGAACCAGCTTTCTCGATATCTTCCTCTATTATTTCACGAGAAACCGCTACGATCTGCAATCCATACTCGGCTTTCTCTATCGCTGGTTCTTCTTCAACATCGCCGCGCCCGAGCCGGAAATCCATTTTGCAAACCGGCTGACCCGCTATGGCGGCGACTTCGAACCGGCGCTGCAGCATTATTTCGACTCGTCCTTCTCAGCGCTGCTCCTCGCCTGCTTCGCGATCATGATCGCTGCGGCGTTCTTCCTGCGCAGCCGCGAGGAAAAGCGCCCCTTGCTCGCCGGGATCATGCTCGGCCTTTGCGGCTATGCGCTGGCGCGCATGCTGTTCTTCTTCCTGTTTCTGCCGGGCGAATGCCTGCTCTATAGCCCGAGCGTTTCGCTCGCACACCTGCTCCTGATCGCAATTCCGTTTGCGGCTTCGCGTTTGCCTTATAAGGAAGCGCTGACGGCAACGGCCGCGATCTCTATGCTTGTCGCCAACGGTTTCTTCATCTTCACCGCCCAGACGGTCAGCTACGTGAACTAATGCGGAAAATTTTCGAACAATGCGTCGGCGCGCTAGCCGAAACCTTCATCGGCTCGCGCTACGGCGCGGATGCCGCGCGGAACACCCCACTCGTCCGCGACGCAGCCGACTTCGTACTGGCGCAACACGCGCGCATGCCGGATTATCTGCGCCTGCCCTTCTTCGGCGCGACGCTGTTCTTCAGTTTCGCAGCCCTCGTAACCGGCGGCGGCCTCTTTCATCGCCTTGCTGACGAGAAACGCCAGAGACACATCCGCCTCGCGAAAAAGGCTGGCCCGTTCCGCGATCTCATGCGCTTCTACGAGGGCCTGAGCATCTTCGCCTACGGCGAAGCGCTGGAACGCGGCACGCAAAGCTCCACACCTGCCGCACCCGCCGCCCGCGAGACCTTCTCGGGCGAACAATGCGACGTGGTCGTGATCGGCTCCGGCCCCGGCGGCGCGATCACTGCGGCACTCCTTGCCGAAGCCGGCCGCGAAGTGACGCTGTTAGAAGCCGGTCCGCATCTTGCGATCGAGGACACGCCGGAATTTTCCCGTGCCGAGATGGAGCAGAAATACCGCAATGGCGGCATCACCGCCGCTTTCGGCAAGACCAAGATTTCCTATGTCGAAGGCCGTTGCGCAGGCGGCGGCAGTGAGATCAATGCCGGTCTCTACCACCGCACGCCGGAGTCCATGCTTGCCCGCTGGCAGCAAGACTATGCGCTCGACGCCGCAAGCCTTGCCGAACTGACGCCCTTCTTCGAAGCAAACGAACGCGACTTGAGCGTATCGCCGTTGCAGGGAGAAGATCCCGCCGCCTCGATCAAGATGCGCGAAGGGGCCGTCCGCATGGGCTGGTCGTCGATGGAAGTGCCGCGCTGGTTCAAGTTCGATGGCCCTGCCGACACCGTCGGCAAGAAGCAGTCGATGACGCGCACCTTCATTCCCCGTGCGATCAAGGCGGGCGCGCGTTTCGCAAGCAACACGCGGGTCGCGAAGCTCGAAAAAAGAGGCACGCAATGGCTGGTCCATTGCGAAAGCGAAGGCCGCGCATTTGCAATCCGCTGCAACAGCGTCTTCGTCTGCGCGGGCGCGATCCATACCGCGGCCCTTCTGCGCCGCAGCGGGATCACGCAGAACATCGGCAACTCGCTGCGCATGCACCCGACCGTGAAGGTCGTCGCGCGCTTTCCAGATGTCGTGAACAGCCGCGACATGGGTGTCACGGTCGAGCAGATCAAGGAGTTCTCGCCGCGGCTTTCCTTCGGCGTATCGGTGAGCCGCGCGCCTTATATCTCGCTCTCGATGCTGGATCATCCCGGACAGCAGCAGATCGTGGATCAGCGCTGGCAGAATATGGCGATCTATTACGCGATGATTACCGGCGGCAACGGCAGCGTGCGCAACGTGCCGGGATATCGCGATCCGCTGGTGCGCTACGCGCTGTCGGAGGCAGACATGCGCAACCTTGCCGAAGGCGCGAAGAAACTCTCGCAACTGCTGCTCGCGGCGGGCGCGGAGGAACTCTATCCCACCATTGGCGGGTTGCAGCCGATCCGTAGCGAAGTGGATCTGCAACAACTTCCCGAGGTTCTTCCCTCGGGCCGCGCAAGCCTCATGTCGGTGCATCTCTTTTCGAGCTGTCCGATGGGCGAAAACCGCGAGCGCTGCGCCACCGACTCCTTCGGCAAGGTCCACGGCCACGACAATCTCTACATCAACGACGGCAGCCTGCTCTGCACCGCGCCCGGCGCGAACCCGCAGGGCTCGATCATGGCCTTCGCGCGCCGTAACGCCGTGCACTTCCTGCAAAGGAACGCCTGATCATGCGCGTACTCGTTACCGGCGGCTCGGGCTTTTTCGGTTGCCTGCTCATCGAGCGGCTTGCCGAAGGCAACGCCCATATCCGCAATTTCGATCTCGTGCCCGCCGAAGATCATCCGGCCAATGTCGAATTCCTGCGTGGCGACATTCGCGATGCGGCGGCCGTGCGCGCGGCCTGCGAAAACATCGACATCGTGATTCATTCGGTGGCGCAGCAGCCGCTTTCCAAGGACCCGGCGCTGATGCGCTCGGTCAATATCGAAGGCACCAGAAACCTGCTTGCTGCCGCCCGCGACGCCAAGGTGAAGAAGGTCGTCTTCATGTCCTCGACCTCGATCTTCGGCATTCCCGACGAACTGCCGATCCGGCGCACGACACCTTCGAAGCCGGTCGAAGCCTATGGCCGCACCAAGGTTGCGGCGGAAGAAGTCTGCCGCGAATTCATAGCAAACGGCCTCGACGTGACGCTGATCCGCCCGCGCACGATTTTGGGTCACGGCCGCCTCGGCATTTTCCAGATGCTGTTCGAATGGATCCGCGAAGGCTCGAACGTGCCGGTGCTTGGCTCCGGCAACGCGGAATTCCAGTTCATCCACGCGCGGGATCTGGCGGAAGCCACCATCCTTGCCGCACAGCGTCCGGGGCCTGCGGTTTATAACATCGGCACCGATCGCTTCGGCACCACGCGCGAAACGCTCGAAGCGCTTTGCGCCCATGCCGCGACCGGCTCGCAAGTGAAATCGGTGCCTGATGCGCCGACCCGCCTCTTGATGGCGGCGACAACCAGGCTCGGCCTCTCGCCGCTCGGCAATTATCATTACCTCGCATATTCGAAGCCGAGTTGGTTCGACATCTCGGATGCCGTGAGTGAACTCGGCTGGCAGCCGCAATATTCCAACGACGAAATGCTGATCGAGAGCTACGACTGGTATCTCGCGCACCGCGACGAAGTCATGCGCTCGAAATGGGCGAGCCCGCACAAATCAGGCGTGAAGCAGGGCGTGCTGAAATTCCTGATCTCGCTGCTCTAAAGCGGGATGGCTTTTCTTCAAATCGTCATCCCGCTTTATCTCACTATTTGAGCATGATCTTTTCCGAAAGCCGCTTCGCACTTTTCGGGATCATGCTCTACACCGGCAACATCTGGTCGGTCTTCACCTCTTCCATCAC
>CAUJKG010000400.1 GCA_963205465.1 Pseudomonadota bacterium
GCGGATGCTGCAATCCGCGAACCGCGAAACGCAGGATTCCCTGAAGATGGTTCAGGATCGGGGCGACGTGCACGGCTTCTTCCCGCCCGAAGGCGACCAACAGGCGCATCAGACCGCCCTCGACCGCACGCCGAACCTCTCTGCCTATACGGGCATGTTCCCGATGGTGAAGGATTCCCTCGGGAACGCCCTTCGAATCATTCGGCCCGTGGTCGTGATGGACGAAGGCCACCGCGCCATTTCCGATCTCGCCTTCGGCACGCTCTACGGATTCAACCCGTGTTTCGTGCTGGAGCTGACGGCCACGCCGCAGGATGTGCAGCCGCGCGGCGGCCGCAATCCGCGAGAAGGCCGCTATGCCAATGTGCTGGTGGAAGTGACGGGGCGCGAGCTGGACCGTGAGGGCATGATAAAGATGCCGCTCAACCTCGATCCCCGGCAGGGCAATGACTGGAAGGCGACGCTGAACGCAGCCCTTGCCAAGCTCAACGCGCTCGATGCCGAAGCCCGGCAACTGCGAGCCGATACGGGCCGCTATATTCGCCCGATCATGCTGATCCAGGTCGAGCGCACGGGCGCGGATCAGCGCGAAAGCGGCCATATCCACGCCGAGGACGTGAAGGAATGGCTCCTGACGGCAGGTTTCGATCAGGCGGAAATCGCGATCAAAACCGCGCAGCAGAACGATCTCAACGATCCGGAAAATCACGACCTCTTGTCGCCCACCAACCGCGTGCGGGCGATCATCACGAAACAGGCCCTGCAAGAGGGCTGGGATTGCCCCTTCGCCTATGTGCTGTGCAGCCTTGCCGCCAGCGCCAACCTCAAGGCCATGACTCAGCTTGTCGGCCGCATTCTCCGCCAGCCCGGCGCGCTCAAAACGGACGTTGAAGCGCTCGATGAGTGCCACATCATCACGCATCACGCCGATACTGCGACGGTCGTCGGTGCCATTAAAGACGGCCTCGAACAGGACGGCCTCGGCGATCTGGTCCTGCGCGTGACGCAGGACGACAAGAGCGGGACAGGTAAGACGGCCCGCAGGATCAATCGCCGCCCGGCTTTCGCCTCCACGGAAATCTACCTGCCCAAGGTGATGGTGGTGGAAAGCGGCGACGCGCGCGAGCTGGACTACGAGACGGATGTGCTTTCCGCGCTCGACTGGCGGGGCTTCGATCCGCAGGACATCGCGGATCGGGTGCCCGAAAACGCACAGGCGGCGGAAAGCCAGCTCCAACGGATCAGGCTTGCCGAGGACGGCGACGAATTATTCGTCGGCGAGACTGTCGCCGCCAACGCGGAAATCCTCGCCTTCGATCCGGCGCATGCTGTCCGGATGATTTCCGACATCGTGCCGAATCCCTTCGTCGGCCGCGAGATTGTCGGCGCGACGGTTGCGGCCCTGCGGGCGCGGGGCTTCGATGACGCGAAGCTCGGCCTGCTCGCTAGCCTGATCGTGGAAGAGCTGCGCAAGGGCCTCGAAGCGGCGCGAAACGAGCGCGCCGAAGCCCTGTTCAAGGCCGAGGTAGCGGCGGGACACATCCAGTTCCGCTTGCGGCTCGATGGCCGCAACTGGCGAATGCCGTTCAGCATCGAAACGACAGAACCGGAGAACGCGCGCCAGCTCCTGAACCGCGCGGGCGGCCCGCTCGAAAAGAGCCTGTTCACGCCGGTCTACGAGAACGAGCTGAACAGCGACGAGCGGGATGTGGCGGTCTATCTCGACGGTGAGAAGACTCTGGCCTGGTGGCACCGCAATGTCGCGCGGACGCAATACGGCATTCAGGGGTGGAAGAAGGCCAAAATCTATCCGGATTTCATCTTCGCCGTGCAACGCGACGGCGAAGCGAAGCGGATCACGGTGCTGGAAACGAAGGGCGACCAGCTCGACAATCTCGACACCGCCTACAAGCGCGAGGCGCTGGCGTTTCTCTCGGGCCATTTTGAATGGGACGAGGCAACGCCGGTCGGCGAATTGGAACTGGTCAACAACGGCGAAGCCGTGGAAGGCACCTTAATCCTGATGAGCGAATGGAAGGCGAAACTGCCCGCGTATCTCTGACAGCGCGGTATTGGGGGGCGTATGGAATTCGATCCAGCATTATCATTCTCGGACAACCTTGCCCGTTTCCGAGCGGAAGCGGAGCGCATCGATGCTGATTGCGCCCGCATTCTATTCGACAATCTGGCGCTGCTGGCACGCGACGGTGATGCGACACGCACCCGGCAGGCCGTTCAGGAGTTCAACCGGGCGGTCCTCGCCGCGCTCGACGGCCTGCCGGAAGGGCCTGCGGCATGAGCCGGTATTTTCTCGCCTCCGCCGCCATTGAGGGATTTCGCGGCATAAATAATGACGGCGATCCTCTCGTGCTGAAGTTCAAGCACGATGCCGTCAATTCCGTCCATGCGCCGAACGGGGTCGGCAAAAGCTCGATCTTCGAAGCGCTGCACTTCGCCCTGCATGGCACGGTGCCTCGCCTGGAAGGGATGCAGGACGCCGAACAGGGTGCCAGCTACATCGTCAATAAGTTCCATCCGGCGCAACAGGCGACGGTCGCCCTTGTTTTCAAGAGCGATGACGGCACGCCCGACGTGTCGATCACCGTCACCCGGACGACGGCGGGCGGACGGGTCGTCACATCTCCTTCCGGCCATGCCGATCCGGACAGCTTCCTCACCGATCTTTGCGAAGATTTCGTGCTGGTCGATTACCCGCGCTTTGCCTCCCTCGTGGACTGCTCGGCACTGGAGCGCGGGCGCTCTTTCGCCTCGTTGGTCGGCATGAGCCGGTATTCCCAGCTACGGCAGGCGCTCGACGGGGCCAAGAACACCCGCAACATCAACGGTGATCTTGGGCTGTCCACGCTCGACACTGAAGTGACCGCCGAAAACCGCGCCTTGGGGGCCGTTGAACAGCGCATCCTCGCCGCGCATCAGGAAGTGACCAGCGCGGCCGGCGGCCAGATGGCGGATACCGCCGCGTTGAAAGCGCAGGTGACGGCGGGACTATCGGGCATTGCGCTCTTCGCGTCGTTGCTCGCCAACGCCTCGGTGATGGACCTAGATTTTGACGCCGCTGAAAAGATCGTCGATCAGGAAGAAGGCGGCGCGGCGCGAAAAACCCTCGACGGCCTCAACACCACCGTCGCGACCCTCGGCGGCTTGCAGGTCTCGGCGGCGGAACTTGCCGAGGTCGACGCGCTGGTGACGGCGGCGAAGGCGCGCGACGAGGCGATGCGCAAAGTCGGTGCCGCCAGCCTGCACGCCTTGCTGAAAGACGCGCTCGCGGTCGTAAACAGTGCGGACTGGCACGATCCGAAGGTCTGCCCCGTCTGCGAGAAGGCAGACGACGGGCCGCTTCAGGATCAACTGGAAGCGAAGATCGCGCTTTACGACGAGGCCGAACAGCTCGACGCGGAGCTGAAACGGCAGGTGCTAAGCGCGGGGTGTGTCAGCAAGCTCCGGCAGCTTGAAGAGCAAGCGCGTCTCGGCGTTGCGGATGCTGGTCGCATCGCGCCGGTCCTGACGCTGGCCGCGCGCCAGTCGTCGGTTTCGACGGCGGACCTGGAACGCGCGAAGGATGCACTTGGCGCACTCGACGCGAAGCGCGTTGACGTGCTCGCGGCAGTCAATGCCGAGATCGCGGCGCTGCAAGTCAGCTTGCCGCCGTCACTCGTCGCCGTCACCCGCACCCTCGGGCAGGCCAAGCAGTTCCGCGACGCCATGAACGAATACGAGCGGACCCTTCCGGCGCTCGCGGCGAAACGGGCCAAGCTCGCGAAGCTCAATCGCTGGAAGTCGTTCATCACGAACGTAGCCGGGCAGTTCGCAACGGCGGAAAGCGCGCTAGCCAACGCGCGCATCACGGATATACAGGCAAGTTGTCAGGAGCTTTTCGGACATCTGGTGCGCGGCGGTCCGGACGTGCGGCCGACGCTAAACCGGGCGCAGAATACCGAGCAGGTGGATTTGAAGCTCGCCGATTTCTTTGGCCTTCCGAACCAAAGCGCGCGGGCGCTCCTCTCGGAGAGCTACCGCAATGCCGTCGCCGCCTCTATCTTCATGGCGGCGGCCACCCGGCATCAAGGCGTGCCGCGCTTCATGGTGTTGGATGATGTGACGTCAAGTTTCGATGCCGGACATCAATTTAGCCTGATGGATACGATCCGGACGAAACTGCGTTTTGGTGCAGCGAACGGTCTGCCCGGCGGGCTTCAGTTCATCATTCTCAGCCATGATACGAGCCTTGAGAAGTATTTCGACCGGCTCAACGGCACGGCAGAATGGAATCACCAGAAACTGCAAGGCATGCCGCCTCGTGGACGGCTGATGATCGCCGCGCAGCAGGCGGATCGCCTGAAGGCACAGGCGGAACAATACCTGAACGCGGGACAGATAGACATCGGAGAGCCGTTTGTCCGCCAGTATCTTGAATACAAGCTCGGCCAGATCATCACCCGTCTGGAGATTCCAGTGCCGCCCGATTATGCGACGCGGGGCGACAAGCGCACCTTGTCCACCTATGTGGACGCGATCACGGCGGCGGTCGCGCTCTATCAGGCGGCGGGGCGCTGCGTCCTCTCCGCCCAACAGATCACCGACCTTCAGAACCACCACATGCCTTCCATCATGGCGAACTATGTCAGCCACTATGAGACAGGCGCAGGCAATCCATTCAACGCCTATGCTTTGCTCGGCGTTCTGCAAAGTGTGGACGCGCTCGCCGATTGTTTCTGTTGGACCGATCCTGCCAACAATCAGCGGAAGTATTATCGACGACTTGATCGGCAGTAATCGCCGAAATTGCTAAATATGGCGTAGGGGGAGTGAGCGATGGCATCCGAACAGCAGTTGCTGGCATTTGATCAGCGTTTCTTGGACCGCCATGCCGGCCCAATCATTTCTGATCTTTCGGTCGCCTTGGTCGAACTTGTCGCGAATGCTTGGGATGCCTACGCGACAGAGGTGGACATAACTTGGCCAACAAATGACGGTGCCCGGAAATTCTCGATTAAGGATAACGGTCGCGGCATGACCGCCGCGCAGTTCGAGCAGCGCTGGGGCGTCTTTGATTATAATCGGGTAAAGGCCGAGGGCGAGTATGTCTCCCCACCCACAGAACTCCCGGAATTGGCGCCGCGCCGAGTATACGGACGCAATGGTAGAGGGCGGCACGGCGGCTTCGCCTTCTCCAATCCCTATGAAATAATCATAGAGGCCGCCGGCGAAAAAGTAGCCTATCGGGTTTCCAGGGGCGGGCAGCGCCCCTTCAATTGGGAAGTCATTAAGCGTGAACAGAGCACCGGGCACGGTGTGGAAATTCGCGCGGTAGAATCGACGCGGTTACGGCTTAGCGCCGCTGATGTTCGAGAGGTGCTTGGAACACGCTTTCTGACAGACCCGAACTTCAAGGTGTCGGTGGACAGCCAGCCCGTCACTTTCGATGACATTCCCCAAGATTTTTTGCGGGAGAGCTTCGTCGATATCCCCGATATCGGTCGTGCGACAATCCTCATGATCGACTCGCAGCGGGCCGACCGGACAACGCGGCAGCACGGTATCGCTTGGCATGTCAACAACCGGCTGGTCGGTGATTGCGGCTGGCGCGGCACCGACTATGAACGCGTGCTCGACGGGCGAACGAGCGAAGCCAAGCGCTTCACGTTCATCGTCTTTGCCGACTTCTTGGCGGACAGCGATGCCGTGCTGCCAGACTGGTCGGGGTTCCAGCCCAACAATGAAATCTGGAAGAAGACCCAGATCGCCGTTCAGGACAAAATTCGCGAAGAAATTGCTGCGTTCAATTTCGAGCGGCGTTCGGAAGCCAAGGAGGCGGTTCGCGAACGCTATGCCTCTACTGTCGTCAGGATAGCTCCGAGCGCGCGTGAGCGGTGGAACAGCTTTGTCGATCAAGTCATCGATACCTGCCCCGGCATCTCTCCCGAACAGATAGATCAAGTGGCTGGCATTCTTGCTAACTTGGAGGC
>CAUJKG010000401.1 GCA_963205465.1 Pseudomonadota bacterium
CGCTGGATGCGTACCAACGCGTCGGAGCAAAGCCGAGAAGGTCCGCCAGTGGGAGATAAATGGAGTCTCCCAGGGATCAGGCGAAGCAGGCCGTAACCCACCCGCGCGCGGGACGCTGGAGGCGATGCGCCTTTCGCGGTGACGACCCATCATCTGCACTTTCTCCCACTCGTGCAGATGGCCGTGGAGGACGGCAAATCCTCCGGCGTCCCCGCCGCCCTTTTTATTTCCTGGGCGGCGCGAACTTCGCAAACCTCGGCTCATCAGAGCGCGAGAACAAGAACTGCTGTTTGAAAGGTCGAGCAGAGATTTTTGGCGTCGTCCTCGCGCAAGGGGGGATGACAAGATTCAGCGAACCATCGCCCCGATTTCCTCGCGCGTGAGAAACTCTCCGGTTTGCTCGATGCGCTTGATGCGTTCGACGATCGCGCGATTGACCGGCACCGGATAGTTGATCTTCTCGCCGAGCCGGACGAACTCGCCGTTGAGATAATCGATCTCGGTCGGCTGCTTGCGCAGGATGCTTTGCAGCGTCGAGGTCATCGTATTTTCTTCGTCGGCGCGGCCGAGATTCTTGCGCAGGATCGCTTTGCACAGAAACGCCGGCAGTCTCATCATGATCGAGAACAATTTCATCGGCGCGCCGGGCATGTCGATCAGCGGAATGCGCGCCGCACGCACGACGCCGAAGGATTCCTTCAACTGCGCCACCGCAAACGAGGAGATCACCGGGTCGTTCACGCATTCGTTCAATGATTTTCCGGTAAGCGCCTGCAAGCTGTTCGTCAGCGCATTGACCACGAGCTTCGACCACATCGCACCTTCGATCTGCGGCGTATCGAAGACCGGCGAGACGAGCTCGAACAGCACGTCCATTACCGCGAGCGCCAGGCGCCTTTCCTCGGGCACCGCGCCGAGCACCGTGGTGCCGATGCGGTTGTAGCGCACCGTGCCCGGCTCCAGCGCCGAGGCGTTCAGCATCAGGGTTGCGGTAATCGGCTCGACACCGCACTCGGCAAGAACGATTTCCCGCGCACGGACCCCGTTCTGCGTCGTGACGATGGTGGCATTGCCGAGCGAGCCTTTAAATGTGCGAAGCGCCTGCGCAAGATCCTGCGTCTTCATTGTGAAGACCGCGAATTCGGTGCCCGCGGGAATTTCGGCGGCTACCTTGGGCGTGACATGGAAATCGCCGGCAAGCCCGCTCGCACGCAGCCCGGATGCCTGTAGCGCCGCCACGCGTTCGGGACGGACCACGAGCGTCACGTCTTCGTCCGACCGCGTCCAGATCGCAGCGAGCAGGTTGCCGATCGCGCCGCCGCCGACCACGGCAATTTTCGGTTTTGTCTGCATTGGCTCCCTTGCGCCCGTTCTTATGTAAGGAGGAAGTAAGGAAACGGCTCCCCTGCCTTCCTCGCATGCCCCGCGATTAACGAGAAATCCGGGAAAAAGACGTGCACGAGGATGCGGCGCTTGACCGGCGTGAGGCGTGATGCGATGAAAAAATGCAAAGAGATCAATAGGTTAGAAATATTCTAATCTGCTTTAAAGGCCGTCTTTGGGAAGTCACGCGTGATTATCTGCTCGTGTAATTGCCTGACCGAAGCGCAAGTCCGCGAATCCTGCACGCGGGCCGAGGGCGCTGCGCGCTCTACCTTCGAGGTCTACAAGTGCCTCGGCTGCAGCCCGAAATGCGGCACCTGCGCCCGCACGATCCGCAAGATCATGAATGAGGCCCTCGGCCAAGGCTGCAATGCTTGCCCTGTCGCGGCTGAGAATGCCTGCGGGGTCGCCAAGATTGCCGAGACCCTGACGGCAGCTATTGAGCCCCTCCCTGCTGGCGCAGCGCTGACCCCGGCGGAATAAGCCTTTTATTCACAAGGCTTTGGAAGGCTAAGAACGATCATTTGCCTTCTCCTTAGAACTATTCTAAATAAAGAAAATTATCGTAGTTCAGGAGATACCGCCAATGAAGGGCGATCCCAAAGTCATCGAATATCTCAATAAGGGGCTTCGCTCGGAGCTTACCGCAATCAACCAGTACTGGATTCATTATCGCCTGCTGGACGACTGGGGTTATCTCGACCTCGCCAAGAAGTGGCGCGCGGAGTCCATCGAGGAAATGCAGCACGCGGACAAGTTCACGCAGCGCATCATCTTCCTCGAAGGCCTGCCGAACATGCAGACGCTCGATCCGATCCGCATCGGCCAGAACGTCAAGGAAATCCTCGAAGCCGACCTGAAGGCGGAACACGAAGCCCGCCTGCTCTATCAGGAAGCCGCGACCTACTGCCAATCGGTCAAGGATTATCCGTCAAAGGATCTGTTCGAAGAACTGATGGCCGACGAGGAAGGTCATATCGATTTCCTCGAAACCCAGCTCGATCTCGTCGAGAAGCTGGGCCTGCAGCTCTACTCACAACATCACATCGGCAAGCTGGAAGACTAAGCTTCCCGCAAACGCAGACATAAAAAAGGCCGGGGCATTACCCCGGCCTTCTTGTTTCAAGGTCAAGCCAATTCAGTTACCGACGCAGATTCCGCGGACGCAGACCGTGCCGCGCGGCAGCTGCGGAGCCTGTTGTTGCTGCTGCGGTTGTTGTTGCGGGCGCTGTTGCTGAGGACGCTGCTGAACCTGCTGCGGGATCGGCACGCAAGCATTGTTACGCGCAACAAAACCGCGGCCGCAAACAAGCGGGCACACCCGGCCGTCGCGCTCCTTCAGGGCATGCAGAAGTTCTTCATTCGGCTCGTCATCGAACTTGGTCTTGGCATGCCGATTATAGAGTTCGAGCGATTTGCGGGCGGCATCGTTCCACTCGCCGTCCGAGCGGTCCGGACCGCAGCCTGCGCGCTGCAACTCGGCGATCACATTACGCGTCAGCGCCTGTTGAATGCGCAACTGCTCCTGCTGCACGCGCTGCTGCTCGATCGCCGCAAGTTTGGTCTGCTGGGCGCGCGCGAGCGTCGCATAAAACCCTTCCGGGTGGCGCGACAGGAAGAGTTCATAGGCTTCCGCAGTGTCGATCTTCTGCGCGATCTCGAAATCGCGCCGTGCATCAGCCTGCGGATCCACCGGCGGCGGAGGCGGCACCAGCGCGTCGATCTTGCGCTCCTGCACCTGCACGTCCTGCTTCGACGGCGCGTCGGTCTTGACCTCGGCTTTGGGCTCGGCGACGGCCACCTGTTGCGGGCTCTGCGCAGGCGCATTCTGTTGCTGCCCGGCCGGCGCCTGGGGCTGCTGCGTTTGCTGCTCCTGAGTCTGTACCTGCTGCGGCGGGGTTTCGTTCTTTGCCGGCGTCAGAACGGCGACCTGCGGCTCGCTGTTGCGAAACGACATCATCGCAAAGGCCGAGCCCACCACCAACAATACCAGAGCCGCGGCGATTGCTGCCCAGCGCCCCGCCGAAGACTGCTTCGACTTCGCGATCTGCGCGGACGACGC
>CAUJKG010000402.1 GCA_963205465.1 Pseudomonadota bacterium
TTGGGAAGCATCATGGCCATGGAGGGCGGGATAAGACGTGGCAGCCGGCGGCGGCAGCTCAGCTATCCTGCGACGCTCTATCACCTCGACCGTTCGGTCATCTGCAGGTGCAGAATAAGAGACATGTCCGATACCGGAGCCAGGCTGAGTTTCGAGAGGACGCGGGGCGACGCGATAAATCAGGTGCCGCAGTCCTTCCTGCTTTCGCTGTCGGAGAGCGAAGAGCCGCTCAACCTTGCTTTACTTGTATTCCGGACTTGCGAAAAAGTGTGGACGCGTGACAGCGAGATGGGCGTCAGGTTTGTGAAGAACGGCAATCGTCGTATTTCGCACACGGTTGCTTGACCGGCCTTCCTCCGTTCCGTACATCACCTGATAGGCGGGCGCGTAGCTCAGCGGTAGAGCACTCCCTTCACACGGGAGGGGTCACAGGTTCAATCCCTGTCGCGCCCACCATTTAGCCCAAACTGTCGTCGGCTGTTACAAGCTCTTTTTGCTTTGGCGCGAGGCGGGTCAAGCAATCCTGTGCCTGGCGAGTAATTCCATCGCCGCCGCCGGAATATCCTCGAATTTATGCACCAGCCGGTCCGCGCCGAGTGCCGCCGGAGGGATATCGGTGTAGCCGAACGACACCGCGACAACCGGAATCTCCGCCGCCTTGGCGGTGATTACGTCCGTTTCGGAATCGCCGATCAGGACGGCACGGTCCAGATCTCCGCCTGCCTTCGCGACCGCTTCGGTCAGGTGGCGCGGATCGGGTTTCTTGTAAGGGAACGTGTCGCTTCCGGCGATGAAGGCGAAACGGTCCGCGAGGCCGAGCTCGCGCAGAAGTTTCACCGCATAGCTCTCCATCTTGTTCGTGCAGACGGCGAGCAGCACGCCTTCATCGGCAAGCTTGGCGAGCGCTGGTTCGACGCCTGGAAAGGGGCGCGAATGATCGGCGATGTGATTCTCGTAATAGCTCAGGAATTGTCGAAACATGCCGTCGACCTTTTCCTTGCCGAACTGCACCTGCGAATGTGCAAGCGCTCGTTCGATCATGGCTCGTGCCCCGGCGCCGATGAAATTGCGCGCCGCGTGGTCGTCGGGCGGGTTCAATCCCTCGGTTTCCAGCGTGAAGTCGAGCGCGCGCAGCAAATCCGGCGCAGTATCGACAAGCGTGCCATCGAGATCAAAAGCGACTATAGGGCGCATGAAAACTTGGTAGCGCAAAGTCCGCGCGGTGGCGAGTGCCGTGCAGTGTGCTAGAAGCCGAAAGCTTTATCCGCCCCCAGAGCGCTCATGAACGCAGATCTATTGAAACGTGAATCCGCGCGGCGTGCGCTGGAAGATGTGCGGCCCGGCATGAAATTGGGGCTCGGCACCGGATCGACTGCCGCGCATTTCGTCGATCTTCTGGCCGAAAAGGTTCGCGCCGGCCTCGATGTCGTCGGCGTGCCGACCTCCGAAGCGACGCGCAAGCAGGCCGAAGGGCTTGGCATCCGCCTTACGACGCTCGACGAGACGCCAGAGCTTGACCTGACGGTCGACGGGGCAGACGAACTCGACCCCGTGCTCAATTTGATCAAGGGCGGCGGCGGTGCCTTGCTGCGGGAAAAGATCGTGGCCAGCGCCTCCCGCGAGATGATCGTGGTGGCCGACGAGAGCAAGGCGGTGCGGGAATTGGGCCGTTTTCCCCTGCCGATCGAGGTGGTCGATTTCGGGATCGAGGCGACCCGGCGGGCCATCGTGCAGGTCGCGGAAGCTGCGGGGTGCCGTGGCGAGATGAAGCTTCGCAAGCGGCCGGACGGCCATGTTTTCGTCACGGATCAGGCACACGTCATCCTGGACGCGCATTTCGGCCGGATACCGGATGCTGCAGCCCTTGCGAGGGGGCTTGCGCAAATCCCCGGCGTCGTGGAACACGGCCTCTTCATCGGGCTGGCCAGCCGGGCCATCCTCGCGGGGCCGGAAGGGGTCCGCGTGGTCGAACGGGCGTGAAGAGTTTCATGGGAAGGAGTCTCCAGATGTTTTCGTTTGTAGTCCGCGCGGCCAAGGCGGGCATAATCGCGGTATTCGTGCTCGGCGCGGCTTCCGCCGCGAATGCGCAAGCGCCGAGCGCGAACCAGTTGAAGCTCGCCCGCCAGGTCGTGGATACCTCGGGCGCGGCGAAATCCTTCGATTCGGTCATTCCGCAGATCTTCCAGCAGGTCTACGCGACCTATACCCAGCAGAACCCGGATCTCTCCAAGGAGATCGCCGGCGCCATGCAGGGGCTGATCCCGGAATTCGACAAGCGCAAAGAAGAAATCGCGGTGATCGTTTCCCGCTCCTTCGCCGACAAATTCAGCGAAGCCGAGTTGAATGACATTCTGGCGTTCTACAACTCGCCGACCGGCAAGAAGCTGGTTGGCGAGCATTCCGAAATCTTGCGCGATGCCTTCGGAAAGACCCAGGAGTGGGGCGGCAAGCTGTCCCAGCAACTGGTCGATCGGCTCAAGGAAGAGATGAAGAAAAAGGGCCACACCATCTAGTGTAGGGCGCTGACTTATTCGTGATTTGAAGAGCCGGGCGGGCAGAGTTCCGCCCGGCTTTTTTTATCGTTACAACATCTGCGGGATATAAGGAGTGGTGCCGCATTGTCGGATTTCGATTTTGATCTCTTCGTGATCGGTGGCGGCTCGGGCGGGGTTCGGGCGGCGCGGATCGCGGCCCAGCACGGCGCACGCGTCGCCATCGCCGAAGAATACCGCTTGGGCGGCACCTGCGTGATCCGCGGTTGCGTGCCGAAAAAGCTTTTCGTCTACGCGAGCCGCTTCGCGCATGAATTCGAAGATGCCGCCGGTTTCGGCTGGACCGTCGAAGGCGCGAAATTCGACTGGCTGACGCTGGTTGCGAACAAGGACAAGGAAATCGCGCGTCTGGAGGCAGCCTACCGCAAGAATGTCGGCGGCGCCGGCGCGCAAATCATCGACTCGCGTGCCGTGATCGAAGATGCCCATACCGTCCGCATTGTGAACACCGGCGCAGAGCTGCGCGCGAAATACATCCTCGTCGCTACCGGCGGGCACCCGTCGCGGATGGAAATACCGGGCGAGGAACTCGCGATCACGTCGAACGAAGCCTTTCATCTGCAGGAACTGCCGCGCCGGATCGTGATCCAGGGCGGCGGCTATATCGCGCTCGAATTCGCGTGCCTCTTTGCTGCGCTCGGCAGCAAGGTCACGGTCGTGCATCGCGGCGACGAAATCCTTCGCGGGTTCGACGACGACGTTCGCGCGCATCTGCGCATGGAGATGGTCGCCCGCGGCATCGATATTCGCCTGAACGAGTCGATCCAGAAAATCGAGGCGCGCGGTGCGCATCGCTGCGCGTTCCTGACCGATGGCGCGCAGATCGAAGCCGATCAGGTCATGCTCGCGGTCGGGCGTGCTCCCAATGTGAAAAGCCTCGGCTTGGAAGCCGCTGGCGTGAAGTTGGCGCCGTCGGGCGCAATTATCGTGGATGAAAACTCGCGCACGAACATCCCGTCGATCTATGCGGTCGGCGACGTCACCGCCCGCGTGGCGCTGACGCCGGTTGCGATCCGCGAGGGGCACGCGGTGGCGGACACGCTGTTCGGCGGCAATCCATGGCATCTCGATTACGCGAATATCCCGAGCGCGGTTTTCACCGAGCCCGAGATCGGTACGGTGGGGCTGACCGAGGCTGCCGCCAGGAAGGCGGGAAAAGCCATCGACATCTATCGCACGCGCTTCAAGCCGATGAAGGCGACGATGTCAGGCCGCGATACCGCGATGCTGATGAAGCTCGTCGTCGAGCAGGGCACTGAAAAGGTGCTTGGCGTTCACATCGTTGGCGAGAGTGCCGCCGAGATGGTGCAGCTTGCCGCCATTGCCGTGAAGATGGGCGCGACAAAGCGCGACTTCGACAATACCGTCGCGCTGCATCCGACAGCTTCGGAAGAACTCGTCACGCTGCGCAACAAAGTGGAAGCCTGACGTTTCCAAAACGGGGAAGCAATAAGGGGGGAGGCAATGAATTTCCGCAATCCATCACGGCGCGAGATCATCGCGGGTCTCGGGGCCACGGCCTTTACGCCGTTTGCAAGCCGCCTTGCGATTGCGCAATCAATTCCCGCCAATCCCGATGTTGCGATCGTCGGCTCGGGACCTGCGGGTCTTTCCGCGGCCCGTACGCTGGCTGCCGCCGGCAAAACCTTCGTCGTGCTGGAAGCCGATGACCGCAGGGGCGGCCGCGCCAATACCGATACCACGACCTTTCCCGGTATTCCGTTCGATCGCGGCTGTGCGTGGATTCACTCGGCGGATCGCAACCCGATGCTGCCGGTGGCGAAAGCGAACGGCTTCACGATCCAGCAGCACGACGATGCGCTGGATCACGTCTGGTATGGCCGCGAGAAATTTTCCGACGCGCAGACCAGGAGCATCAAGAAGCTCACCAAGGATATCGTCGAAGCGAACTCCAAGGCAGCGAAGAAAAGCGACGGCGCGGTTTCGACGATCCGGCCGATCCGCAGCAAGGAAGAGCAGGCCACCGCAACGGCCATGGGGCCGATGGATATGGCGGTCGATTTCAACGATCTCTCGATCCGCGATTACGACGAGCAGGCTGAACTGGAGCCGAACTATCTGGTGAAAGAAGGTTTCGGCGCAGTGGTGGCGAAGTTCGGCGAGAAGGTGCCGGTCTCGCTCGAAACGCCGGTGCAGAAGATCGGATATGGCGGGCAGGGCGTGCAACTCGAAACGCCGAAGGGAACGGTCAGCGCAAAATATGCGATCGTGACGTGTTCGACCGGCGCGCTGCAATCCGGCTATATCAAATGGGATCCGCTCCTCCCCGAATGGAAGGAAAGCGCGATTCATAATATTCCGATGGCCTTGCTCGCGAAGATTCCGCTCCTGCTCGACGGCGAGCGCTTCGGCCTGAAGCCGTTCGAGGACATCCTCTTGGAGATGCCGGGCAAGCAGGACATCTATTTCATCTGCCACCCGTTCGAGTTTCCGATGATGATTGGTTTCGTTGGCGGCGACTTTGCGTGGAATCTGACTGCGCAGGGCCGCGACGCCGCCGTGGATTTCGCATCCTCCGCGCTCAATCGCGTATTCGGCTCGCAGGCGAGCAAGCACATCCGCAAGGCCGATTTCACGCAATGGCCGCGCAACCCCTGGATTCGCGGTGCCTATTCCGCGGCACTCCCGGGGCATTTCTCTGCGCGGGCCGCACTCAAGCGCCCGCTTGCCGAAAAGATTTATTTCGCGGGCGAGGCGGTGGCCGGTGAATTCACGCAGACCTGCGGCGGTGCGGTGCTGACCGGCGCGGAAGTCGCGAACGAAATCATCAAGCGGTTGCGTTAGAGCATGATCCCGAAAAGTGCGAAGCGGTTTTCGGACAAGATCATGCTCAATCAAACAGATAAGCGACGAGTCTGATTCAACGCAGTTGAATCAGACTCTAGGTACTAGCGTAGCAGCGCGCGCCGCTGTTCCATGGTCGTCTGCGCTTCTTCCACGATGCGCTCGACGATAGTGCGGGCAGGCGACACGTCGCGGATCAGGCCCGCATTTTCGCCGATCAGCACGCCGGCGTTCTCGGCGTCACCCGCATGGAAGGCGTTCCAGTAGCGCTCGTTTTCGGTGGCGATGGTTCCGGCTTCCTGAAGTGCGGTCTCGTGGCCATGCCAGCGCGTGGTGAAGCGGTTCTTCAGTCCGCGCGCCTGATGTTTTTCAGGCCAGTCGTATTTGCGGACCACGTCGAAGGCTGATGTCTTCACGGTGGCGTCGCCGTCGGCCACGATCACGGCAAAGCGAAATCCGTCCGGTGTCGCCGCCTCCGCGCTCATGACGAAGCGCGAACCGAGCAGCACGCCCTCCGCGCCGAGCATGAGTGCTGCCGCGAGCGCGCGGCCGTCGGCAACGCCGCCTGCCGCAACCAGCACCGCGCTCGAGTTCGTCTGAGAAATGAGGTCGGCAACGTCCGGCACCAGCGTGAAGGTCGCGCGGCTCCCGCCATGTCCGCCGGCTTCGCCGCCTTGCGCGACGATCACATCCGCACCGGCGTCGATCGCTTCGCGCGCATTGGCGAGCGACTGCACCTGACAGATCAACTTCGCGCCTGAATCTTTGATCTTGGCCGCGAACGGCGCGGGCCTGCCGAAGGAAAGCATTACCGCGACTGGATGGCGTTCCAGCACCGGATCGAGCAGTTCTGGTTTGTTCGCAAGCGACCAGGTGATGAAGCCGCAGCCGACTTTTGCGTTACCGGCGGCGATGAATTGCTGTTGGAGCCATTCGGCGTCGCCGTAGCCGCCGCCGATCAGTCCGAGCCCGCCCGCGTTCGACACGGCTGCCGCGAGCTTGCCGCCGGCGACGAAACCCATCGGCGCTGAGATGATGGGATGCTCGATCCCGAATAATTCGGTGAGACGGGTATGCAACGGCATGAAGGCACCTCTTGATGAGGCAGCATATACCCAAGTGAAGATCAGATGCGCCCCAGCCACTCCGCGGCTTCGCGCCACAAGGGCTCGCGTGAGGGCTCGCGGAAATAGCCGAAGTGACCGATCTTCTTCTGGCCTGCAGCTTCGGGCGTCACGGTGATGTGCTCCGGCTTGGTGCCGGTATAGCCCGCAAGCAATCCCGCAACTGTGACAGGTGGCGCCCAGTCGTCGTCGCTCATGCCGATGGCGCGCAGTGCGCCCTTGTAGTTGGGGAAGTTCTTGCGCGCGGAGAGCGTTTCGTCGTCATAGAGATAGCGTGGCTTCATGCACCAGCCGGACCATTCCTTGAACACGCCTTTGGGCAGGTCTTCGCCCATGCCAAGTTTGCCGGGCACATAGCCGAAGATCGTGTAAAGGGCAGGGCCGAGCACGCGCAGCATGAACCAGACGCGATATTTTTCCGGCGCGGGAAAGAGCTTCCAGTAGCCGATCTGCGAAGCGGCAAAGAGCGCGCGGCTGATCTTGTGGTTGTTCGGGAGTTGTCCGAGCGCCTGTCCGCCGAAGGAATGGCCGACATAGAGCAGCGGCTTTCCTTGCGCGAGCTGATCCGCGTAGTCCACGGCCGCAGAGAGATCGAGCGCGGCCCAGTCACGCATCCGCGCCTTGAAGTCGCGCAGGCCGCTTGTGGGCTTCGAGCGGCCGATGCCGCGATAGTCGAAGGTCACGACACGAAACCCTTGCGTCGCGAGATAGCGGGTGAATTTTGCATAATAGCCTTGCGGCACTGCGGTCGCAGGAGCGATCAGGACCACCGCGCGGGCAGGCTGCTCCGGCTCGAACAGGGTCGCCGCGAGCGGATAGCCGTCCACGGCAGGAAATTCGGTGCGGGTTTCGGGGGTCTGCGCGTTCATGAGGCGCATTTTTCACGCGAAATCAGGGTCTTCAAGCGTGCGCGCGCCGACGCTACGGGCCGCTGCGTCGCGTTGACGGGCCGCAAGGCGGGCGCTGCCGCAAAACTGGCATCGTCCGGCGACCCTCGTTATAACCCCCGGCTTCGGGCGGTAAGCCCGTAAGTGGAGTTCGTGACATGAAAGAGCGTTGGACACCCGATTCCTGGCGGAAAAAGCCGATCGTGCAGGTGCCGGATTATCCGGATCAGGCCGCACTGGAACAGGTCGAGAAGCAGCTTGCTTCCTTTCCTCCGCTCGTTTTTGCAGGCGAGGCGCGGGCGCTTAAGCGCGCGCTCGGCGCCGTGGCATCCGGGGACGCTTTTCTCCTGCAGGGCGGCGACTGCGCCGAGAGCTTCGCCGAGCATCGTGCCGATAACATCCGCGATTTCTTCCGCGTCTTCCTCCAGATGTCGGTGGTGCTGACGTTCGCCGCCGCGTCTCCGGTCGTCAAAGTCGGCCGCATCGCCGGACAGTTCGCGAAGCCCCGCTCGTCTCCGATGGAGAAGCAGGGCGATAAGGAACTGCCGAGCTATCGCGGCGACATCATCAATGGGCCGGAGTTCACCGACGAGTCACGCATCCCCGATCCGAAGCGGCAGTTGGAAGCGTACCGCCAGTCGGCGGCGACGCTGAACTTGCTTCGCGCTTTCGCGACCGGTGGCTACGCCAATATCCAGAACGCGCATCAGTGGATGCTCGGCTTCGTGAAGGACTCGCCGCAGTCCGGTCGCTACGAGGCGCTGGCGGCGCGTCTCACCGAGACGCTGGACTTCATGCGCGCCTGCGGCATCGACCCGGAAGTGCATCCGGAAATGCGCACCACCGATTTCTACACTTCGCACGAGGCGCTGCTGCTCGGTTACGAGCAGGCGTTGACCCGCGTCGATTCCACCTCGGGCGACTGGTACGACACCTCGGGCCACATGGTCTGGATCGGCGATCGCACGCGCCAGCCGGATCACGCGCATGTCGAGGTCTGCCGTGGCATCAAGAATCCGAACGGCATCAAGTGCGGACCGTCGACCACGCCGGAAGGCTAGCTGAAGCTGCTCGAAATCCTCGATCCCGAGCGCGAAGACGGCCGCATCACGCTGATCGCACGCTTCGGCGCGGGCAAGGTCGGTGAGCATCTGCCGCGCCTCATCCGCGCGGTGAAGCAGGACGGCCGCAAGGTCGTGTGGTCCTGCGATCCGATGCACGGCAATACGGTCAGCGCGAGCGGCTACAAGACGCGGCCGTTC
>CAUJKG010000403.1 GCA_963205465.1 Pseudomonadota bacterium
AGATAAAGTTCGACGCGCGCGGCATCGTACTTTCCGGCAACGAGATCGCTTTCCGCGATCGCGTCATCCGACAAGGCGCCGTGCAACTCGCTCCCCGTCGCGGCAAGACCGAAACGCTGTTCGATTTCGGTGCCTTCGAAGCTGCCCGCACGAAACTGCGTGCCGCCGAAGAACAAATCCTCATCATGATCGGTGAAGCCGAGCACGACGCCGTCGCGCCGCGCGATCTTCCAGCAATGACAGAGCGTGGTCGCACCGCTCGCAAGATGCGCGGCCAACCCTTCCGGGATCGTTCTCATGGCCGGATTTCCACGACCGGAATGGATGGAATCTCTCCGGCCGCAAACGCGGCAAGATCGACTTCGAGAAAATCGGTATCGAAGCGCACCGGCACGTCGAACAGAAAACCCGCGGTGATCACTGCCCCCTCGGACGGAATACGTCCGGGGCGAAAGATGATCAGCCCGGTCACACTGTCGGCGTCGAAATCATTGCCCGCTTCTTTCTCTTCGCCGTCGACCGCGACACGAATGCTCTCCGCAACCGGCTTCGCGATGGGCCGCGCATAAGGCGCATGCAGCACGCCGTAAGTTTTCTTCAACTGAAAATTCGCGTTCTCGCTATCGCCAATGCCGAGCGACTGATCGCCCGGCGACGGGGCCGCACCGAGCATGGCCGAGGAATGATCGAGCCGATCGCGCCAGCGAAAGCCGTACAGCCTGCCGCGCCGCTCCTCGAAGAAGGCAACCACATCGGAAAGCGCGCCGAGCGATTTCACGCCATAGCCCGCGTTCCAGCGCCGCCGTGCATGCGCCCATCGCGCGTTGCGCTCTTCGCGGCCGGAACCGGCGGTCACGATTTCCGTGCGCCGTTCCGGTCCGCCGCGCGCGCCCAGCGCCACATCAAGCGGAAACGTTACTTCGTGAAATGCAGACATTTACTTCGCTGCCGATTTTTTGTTTGCCCGCATGGGTGCTCGCTTCGCTCGCCATGCGGGCGCAGCTACATCAAGCGGAAACGTCACTTCGTGAAATACTGGCATTTATAAAGTCCGTTCCCCGCGCGCGACCGCGCGCGCGATCATGCCGGAGACGTAGGCTTCCGAGCGGCGGAAGCTCGCGGCGTCCTGCGTCGCGATGCTGACATTCACCGCAAGCGGACGCTGCGAAGTTTCCGTGCGCACGCCGAGGCGGCCGTCGCTGCCGCGTGCGAGCGGCAGGATCGCCTCCGCGCCGCGTTCGCCAGCAACGCCAAGCGCATTGCCGAGCGGAAAATAACTCGGCGTTGCGACCACGCCGCCTTTGGCGAAGGGCGTGACGTTGAGAAGACTCCCGCCCTCGCTGCCGCCGCCCATCAGGCCGCTGAACAGCCCATTGAACGCGCCGGAGAGCCCCTGCTCGATCGGCTTGAACGCCGCGTTCAGCGCAAGACTGGAAAGCCGCAGGCCCAGCGTGCGGATCACGTCGCTGAAGCTCTTGCCCTGCACGATGGCCTGGCTCAGCGCGCGCGTGAACGCCGCACCGAAGCCGCGCGACAGCTTGTCGGCTTCGGCCAGTTCGCGGCGGAATTCAGTCAGGTCCGCGTCGATGGAAACGGAAATGCCGTCGATTTCGGTCATGCTTATTTCCTATCCGGGAAGCGCGCGATCAGTTCGTTCAGGGCATCGCGCGACAGCGGCATGCTTTCTCCGCTCAGTGCGCGCACCGCCGCCGCCAGTTCGCTCGGCGTAAGCCGCCAGAATTCATCGGAAGAAAGCCGCAGCACGCCAAAGCCGAAGGCCATCGCCTCCGCCCAAGGAAACGGCGGCGGATTCGTCATCGCGGCTCGTCTGCGCCGAAGGTCGCGGACAACAATTCGACGACGATGCGGACATAACCGGCAGCGCCTGCGCCGGAAGCAAGCTGCGCGACTTCTTCGTCCGTAATCGTCTCGCCCGCACCGCGCAGCCCCGCGCCGATCACGCGGAGCGCATCGCGCGCAGACAATCGGCCGGAGCCAAAGCGCTCGGCGAGCGCGGAAAGATCGTCGGCACCGAAAGCAGCCTCGAGTTCTGCGAGCGCACCGAGCGTGAGGCAAAGCCTGCGCCGCCTGCCGCCGAGTTCGGCTTCGATCTCGCCGCGGTGGCGGTTCACCATCACGCGGCCTCGAAGGTAAGCGCGCCCGCGCTTTCGAGCGAGATTTCGAAATTCACTTCACCGTCGTGATTGCCGGAGAACTCCAGCGCTCCAATCTGGAACGCGCCTTCGATGATGCCGAAATCCGGAATCACGATCTGGCATTCCGGTGCGCTGCCATTGAAGAAGGCTTCGCGCACCAAGGCGTCGGACGCGGCGTCCTTGAAAATGCCGGATGCCGAGAGCGACGCTCGCCGCACACCGGCACCCGACAAGAGTTCGCGCCAGCGCCCGGCGGATTCCGCATGCGTGACATCTACCGTCTGCGCGTTGAAAGCGAGCGTCTTGCTACGCAACCCGGCAACGGTGACGAAGGCGCCGTCGTCGTCGATCTTCAGCAATAAGTCTTTTCCCTTTTGTGCGGGCATTGTTTTCTCCTTACGCGAGAGCCGCCTTGAAAACTAATTGTCATTCCGGGGCAGCGCGAAGCGCTGAACCCGGAATCCAGACGCCGATGACGAGGCTTTGCCGTATCGCCCCTGGATTCCGGATCGCGGCTTTGCCGCGTCCGGAATGACAAGAAATGGCAATGCGAGGTGCTACGCAGGCTCCGTCACGGCGCGCAGCCGCACGATGCCGTGATAAGTGCGACCGTCGGCTTCGCGGCGGATATCGGCGACGACAAAGCGAAGGTTCGCGAGATGATGTCCGGCGGGGCTAAGCGGCGCATCGACCAGCGCTTGCAACACCGCGCCGGAAATCAGATGCGCTTCGCGATGGCCGCCGTGGCGCGACCAGACGTGCAAGGTCAGCGCATGCTCCTCGCCGCCTTCGGTAGCGGTCGAACGGTCCGACACCACCGCCTCACCTAACGTCACATAAGGCAACGACGCCTCCCGCGGCGGCTCGTCGTAAATCTTCGCGCCCCCGAGCATGGCGGCAAGCGGACCATCCGATTTTAGCGCGCCGAAAATCGCAGTGCGCAGTGCTGCTGCCGATGCGGGCATCACGCTTTCCTTTGCGATGAGACTGCGCGGGCGGCGGCAGATTGCGCCGCCGCCCGCATCGGCTCGCGCGCCAAGGGGAGGATTGGCGCGAGCCAGGGAGTTGCTGGTTCTGCGAGCGTGCCGAACTCGCGCGCGGCGTCTTCGGCCGATCCTGAGCCGACCACGCGGCGGCCACCCTGCTTCGCGTTAAAAGACGAAACTCCAGCGACGTGCGCGATTTCCTCTTGCAAAGCATCGGCGGCGGCGTCCGTGACCGCGTCCCGCAGCTTCGCGTCCATCGCGCGCAAACGGCGCAACGAGAAGCCGGATCGATAGAGCGTGCGCAGCTTCATGGATGCTGCTCCTCGACCAGGCATTCGATGAACTGTCTACGTTCGTCGGGGTCGCGCAACGCGCGAATGACGAAGACGCGCGCGCCAAGCACGAAGCGATGCGACAACGTCAGGCCTTCGCGGCGGCGCAAGGTGATGCGGTGCGTCAGCACGCCAAGCCGCTTATCCGAAAGCACGCGATCGTCGAAGCTCACCGGCTCGATTTTCGCCCAGACCTGACCGAGCGGTGCGAAGGTGCGTATGACGCCGCCGGCCCCATCCTCGATTTCGTCCGCCACTTCGAGCTGAAGCCGGTGCCTAAATTCTCCGATCGCGCTCACAGCGACACCACGCGATAAGGCGCGAGCAATGCGGCGATGCCCGCAGGCATCGCATCGTCGTTACTCCCGCTGCCGCGATACTCATAGGCGCGCGCGAGCAAGAGCCGGATCGCCTGCACGAGCGGCGCGGGCACATCGGCGGGGTCGCCATAACCGGCCTCGATATCGATTTCGATTCCGGCAACAGGCTTCGCCGGATGGATCACCCTGCCCGCGTCGAACGCGATCCTTCCCGGCGACGACGCCGGGTTTACGATAAAGATATCCGCATCGAGCGCCTGCGTTTCGCCCGCGGCGTCGCGCAAACGCGCAGCAAGCACCGCGCGCAAGGGCGACACCGGCGACGCGATCATCGCCGATGGCGGCCAGCGGTCGAGCACCACGCGCCAGCTTTGCGTAATCAGCGCGCGGCGCGTCCAAGTTTCGGCCTGCATACGCGCCGCCGCGATCATCGCGGCGATCAGCACATCCTCGTGTTCGTGATCGACCCGAAGATAGGTCTTCGCATCGAAGAGCGAGAGCGGCTCGCTCGCCGGCGGCTCTAACAGAATGGCGGCCATGATTTCGTCCAGTTGACAAGCATGAGGGCCCGCGCGAGATCACCCCGCGCAGGAGTTTCGATGCTTCGCTTCGTTTTCGTTGTGGCGGCTCTGGCCGCGTCGCTGTCGGGCGCTGCCGCAATCGTGGGCGCGCGCCATGGCGACGTGAGCGGCCAGCAGCACACCGTGCTCGTTACCTCGAGCGGACAGGATTGCTCCGGCACCCTGATCGCGCGCGATCTCGTGCTGACGGCGGGTCATTGCGTTGCAGCCGGCGGCAATTTCTCGGTCAATGCCGGCAGCGTTTCGATCCCGGTCGTGCGGATCGTGCTGCATCCCGCCTTCCGCACCGACACCTACCAGACGCGCCGTCCCTCACCCGACATGGCGCTCTTGAAACTCGCGTCACCTGTGCCGCGACCGCTGCGTCCCGCGCGGCTTTCCACGGACAAGGCGTTCCCGCCGCGCGGCACCGTCTTCGTCATCGCGGGTTTCGGAGAAGGCCAGGAAGGTGACCGGCGAATCGGCACGTTGCGCGCAGTCCGTCTCATCAGTGGCGGCACCACCGGCAGCATTATGCTTCGCCTGATCCCCGTGCCGGAATCCGCGCCCGCGGGCTCCTGCACCGGCGACTCCGGCGGCAGCGCCTATCGCAACGAAAACGGCACGCTCATCCTGCACGGCGTGATCGCCTGGGCCGGCGGCAAGAACGGCCGCAACTGCGGCGTGGTCACCGGCATCGTCCTGGTCGCGCTGCAACTGGACTGGATCCGCGCGACGGCGAAGCGCCTCGGCTCCTCCATCGACTGAGCCCTTTCGCGGCGCTTTATGCTTGCTACAATCTCGCCGGAGAGTCGGGGCGCAATGCATCAGCCGTTACAAATTCGTCGTATTGCGCGCCTGTTCGCGTTGGCTTGCTTCGGTCTGTTCCTGCCGCCGCACGCACAGGCCATCGTACTCGGTTCGCAGTCCTCGCTGGGGCC
>CAUJKG010000404.1 GCA_963205465.1 Pseudomonadota bacterium
TGGTCAGTTGCTTGTAGGGAGGAGGCCCCAGCAGCTCGGCCACCTCATCGTCCGATTTCGCGGCCAACAACGCTTTTCCAAGAGCGGTAGAATGCAAATAGGTGGTTGAACCGGGCGCATTGGTGATCGTGATCGCCGCGCCACTCTGCACAGCAGCAAGATACACAACTGACCGGTCGCGGAGCACACCGAGAAAGCTGTTCACATGGTTCTGGTCGGCAAGCGACCTCAACTCCGGCCAGGCCGCCGCGTTCAGATCTACGTTCGATATGAAGGTCGAACCGATCTGAAAGGCTTTATATCCAATCCTCCAACGCGATGACTCCGCCGACTTTTCGATGAATCTCGCTTCAGACAGCGTATTGATCAATCGCTGCGCCATACTCGGAGCGATACTCAGTTGTCTGGCGATGTCGCGCACACCCATTTCGCCCTTCTCGCCGAGAAGCTCGAGAATATTGAGGGCACGGGCAACGGTCTGGCTTCCCAAATTTACTTTTTGCGGCACTGTTTCACCGTGAATAAGTTTTATGCCGGAGTTCAGAACGAAACTCGCCGGCATTCATCGCTGTGCGCTCTTCCACAACAGATAGTCTTCCGGCTCGTCTATATCGAACGCAAGTTTTTCATCACGCAATACCGTCACTCTTTCCTGTTGAGCAGCGGCATTTTCGGAATGGATCCGGAAGCTGTCGTCCCCGTAGGCAAAGCGAAATCCATCCAGCGCCGTGACCCGCAAGAGAAGAACATTCGTTCCGCCATTTTTCCGGTCGGGAACGAGCACGATATCGCCCGCCGCCGCCAGAACTTTACGCAAGGAACCCGCGGTCGCAAGCGGCAGGTCGATCGGCAAGACCATTATGTCACGAGGTGCGCGCGAAGCGAGAATGTTCCGGCGCACGCCGGACAAAGCGGCATTCAGATCCGGCCACGCTTCCGCATAGATCTCGATGCCGGAGCCTCGAGCCATCTCCTGCGCCTCGGCATCGGTGCTGATCAGCTTGACGCTGGCTGCTCCCACTAACTCGATCGCGGTTCGCAACGTATCGGCAAGAAACTGCCTGCACAAAGCTTCGCGTTCTTCCGGAGAAAGCAGGCCCGACAAGCGGGATTTTCCGAGCGCAAGCGATTTGCACGGCACAAGGATCAGCGGCATGAAGTCGGCATTCCGAAACAAAGCGCGAGAGCTTTCTTCTCAGAAAATCTCACCTGAAGAGATCCTTGCTTTTCGGGCGAAGAAGATCGTGGATCGCACCCTCGCCACGCAATGCCGGGCCGCCGCGAACATGGACAACAGGCCACCCTTCCGCAGCCTGCCCCATGACCAGCGAAGCAGCGGAAGCCATCTCGTCGCCCCAACCAACCTCCGTCGTCTCGAGATTGCGGCCGAACAAATCAGGCTTGCCCCGCAAATCCAGAAGTGTGGGAACGCCGCTGGAGCCGATGAGCGTACCGACAGTGCCGTTTCGCCAGGCGCGGCCGATGCTGTCGATGATCATCACACCTATGTCGCAACTTGTCTTTGCAGCAATGTCGGCGCGGATACGGCGCGAAGAGGCCTCAGGATCGAGCGGCAACAACAAGGCATGGTCCATACCATCAACATTGGACCTGTCGATGCCAGCATTTGCGAGTACGAAACCCAGATTATGTTCAACAATAATGACCCCGGGGCGAGCGCGCAGTACCGCCTTGGATTCCGAGAGCACGAGTTCGATGACGCGGGGATCTTTTTCCGTGACCGAAGCAAGCCGGATCGCTTCCGCGGAAGGCGTGACTGTCGAAAGCGCGACCAGCCGCCCTTCCGCCTTTGAAATGATCTTCTGGGCATAAACCAGTATATCGCCGCTTTGCAGCGAAACATGCGACGATGCCGCAGCATCGAGCGTAATCTGCGCAATGTCGTCGCCGGCACGTATCTTCGGAACGCCCTGTAACGGCGTCAACGTCAGGCCACTCATCCGTCAGATAACCTCAAATGAGCCAGCCTTATACATGCACGACCTCGCCGGGCCGTACATAATTCCGTCCGCCGATACGACCGATCGTAGAATAAGCCTTCGGATCGATCTTGCAGTCTTTGGCAAGTCCACTTTCCACATGCATGACGACAACGCGGCCAACCACGAAGTTATTGGGCGCGTCGCCGAATTGCGCGATCTGCTCGAGCCGGCATTCGAACTGGACTTGCGATCCTTTCAGGCGCGGTGGCCGGACATGCGTAGAAGGAAGGGTCTCGAGCCCCAGCTTCTCAACCTCGCTCACCTCGGGCGCAAACTCCTCGCTCGCCGCCTGCACGATCTCCTCCCAACCCTGCGGAACCGTGTTGATCACGAACTCCGGCAGAGCCTTCACGTTTGTCAGCGTATCCTTGGGGCCGCCAGGTTTCGGGCCGATCGAGAAGGCCAGAAGGCCCGGATCGGCCGCAAGGATGATGAATTGGCTAAACGGCGCAGCATTGACCAAGCCGCCAGGACCGAGAGTTGTAACGAAAGCAATGGGGCGAGGAATCACGGCGCCGGTCAGGAGCTTGTATCGATCCGCACGCGAAAGAACGGAGAGATCGATATGATCGAAAGACTTCACCGGATCCATTTCCATTGCTCCGCCAGCAATCAGACCTTGGCCATCACGTCTTTCGCGAACCACTCGACCTGATCGTTCATCTCGTTGACGCTGTTCGCCGGGAACATCAGCGCACTGCAATGATCGATTCCAATCTCCTTGAGCTTCGCGACCTTCTCCAGGATTACGTCGGGAGAGCCGACGAGATTGGCGACCACCTGATGGCTCAGGTCGCGCCCGGTATAGGACAGCGAAACACGATGCGCGACGAGGCCGCTTTCCATGTAACGCTTTTCCGCCGCTTCGAGGGTCTTGTCGATGGTGACCGAGAACTGCGGCGCGATCTCGATATCCGCCGGATTTCTTCCCAGTTCTGCTGCGCGCGCCTTGAGCTTCACGATTCTTTCGGCAAGCTCGGCGATCGGCCGCCAGCCCGGCAACCAGCCTTGGCCATAGCGCGCGGCACGTTCGACCGCTTCAAGGTTGTGGCCACCGATATAAAGCGGAAACGGCTGCACCCTGCTCTTCGGGAACATCTCCACGTCTTTGAACGAATAGTATTTTCCTTCAAAGCTCGCACTCTTCTCGCGGAAGAGCAGATCGAGCGACTGCAACCCCTCATCCATCATATCACCGCGGCGCGCCTTGGCTGCGCGCGAGCCGCCCCATGCCAGAAATTCCTCGCGATAGGCGCCGAGACCGACGGCGAGAATGAATCGTCCGTTAGAGATCTGATCGAGCGTAATGGCCTGCTTGGCCAAATAAACCGGGTCGCGCATCGGCAGCACGCATAGCGACGTCCCGAGCTTGAGTTTGGTCGTCACCGCGCCGATTGCCGCGAGCACAATGAGAGGCTCGTAAAAGTTCGGCGGCGTGTTCGGGAACAGGTCCCGCACATAATCCTGCGTGGTAATGTGATCGTTGCCCCATACAGAATCATAGCCCAGCTTTTCGCACAGCTTTCCCTGAGCAACGAGATCCTCCGCAGTCGCAAACGGTATCGGATACATTACGCCTTCGAATCCGGTCGAAATACACACACTGAATTTCATCGTCATCTCCCTTTGATTTGCAGAATTCCAGAAACCTGGTTCGGGTCGCGAACACCTGCGATCACGATCTCGTCGAGCCCGGCTTTTTGATACATGGCAAAGCGTTCACGCAGTTGCTCGGACGTGCCACTCGCTGCATGGCGCCGCACGATCTCGTCGGTGATGAGCGCCTGCGCGGCTGCCCAGTCGTTTGCCAGCACGGCGCTGTTGAGCGCCGCCTGATCGAGCACGCTTCCCGCCACATCCAGATTGGCCTTGTGATGCGGCCCGCGCAGCAAAATTGCGAGCACCCGCCGCAAGCGATCGTTCGCGAGACGCTCGTTTTCGTCGATCGACGAATAGATCAGACCATGCGTCCGCACAGGCCGACCTTTTGCGCCACGCCGGACATGATCGAGCGTCTGCTCGACGAATGGCACGGACGCACCCGCGCTGATTAAAACGCCATCGGCTTCCGCGCCCGCGAGTTCGAGCATGCCGGGGCCGGAAGCCGCAAGAACGATCGGCACATTGCGCGGACCCGTGACGAGCGCCCGCGAGGAGACGCTGTAATGCGCGCCCTCGTAGGAGACCGTCTCCCCGGCCAGAAGTGCACGCGAAATCTTCAGCGCTTCGCGCATCACCTTCAGCGGCTTCGATCCGTCGATCGACAGGGCTTTCAGATCCGCCGGCGCGCCCACGCCGAAGCACAACGTCACGCGCCCCGGAAACAGCTCATCCAGCGTCGCCGCGGCCATGACCGCCTGCACCGGATGCACGGTAAAAGGACTCATCGCCATCAGGGCGACTTTGATTTGACTTGTGCGCGCAAGCGAAGCCGCCGCCAGTGACACCGGATCGCGCAGGAACAGATGGTTTGCTATCCAGAGCGAACGCGCACCGCCGCGCTCGGCAACCTCGAGCTTCTCGAAAATCTGCTCGGACGTATCACGTCCGTCGGAAGATACCGAAAGATCAAACAAGACTCTTCACCGCTTCGAGAATTTTGATGTAACCCGTGCAGCGGCAGATATTGCCGCGCAGGAAATGCCGGATTTCCTCCTCGCTCGCGGAAGGCTTCTGCTCCAAGAGCGCCGTCGTCGCGAGCACCATACCCGACGTGCAGAATCCACATTGCATCGCGGCGTGGTCGACGAAGGCCTGCTGCACCCTGCTCAACTTTCCGTCCTTCGCGAGACCTTCAATCGTCGTGATCGACTTTCCATCGATATCGACTGCCAGCGTCGTGCAACTGCTGACCGGCAATCCGTCCGCAAGCACCGTACAGGCACCGCAGACTTCCACGTCACAGGAACGCTTGGTGCCCTTGAGCCGGCAGCGGTCGCGCAACACGTCGACGAGAAGCTCCGAGGCATCGATCGTGAGCTCAGTCGGCGTGCCGTTCAGCGTGAAGGAAACAGTTTGCGGATCAAGCATGCGATACCCTTTCCCCAGAGGCCGCAGCACAGGCGGCCGCGAGCGCACGCTGCATCAATACGGACGCGAGATGCTGCTTGTAGTCGGCGCTGCCATGCAGGTCGCTGGTCGCGGAAATCTTCGATGCAAAGCTGACTGCGAGCTTCGGCAACACATCGGGCAGCAACGCCACCGGCACGCCCGCGATGGCGTCCTCCACCTCCGCGGCATGGATCGGGTGATCGCCGAGCGCGCCCAGCCAGAGACGATAACGCGTATGGCCTCCCCGGATGATGCAGCCTGCGGAAGCGCCGACCGCAGGACGCTCAAGATGGCCGAACTTGAGATACCGATATCCCTCGCCTGCGCGCGTCAACGGAATCCGAATCTCGGCGATCAACTCGTCCTCGTTGCGAACCGTCGTGAACTCGCCCACGATAAATTCGGCTGCCGGCACGGAGCGCCGCGCCTGTGGCGAAACCAGCGTCACCGACGCCCCCATGGCGGCGAGCAGCGACGGCGGATCCGAATGAGGCTCGGAGAAGCTCAGATTACCCGCAAGGGTGCCCGCCGAACGAACCCGAATATTGGCAATGCCTTCGCTCAGCGCTGCATAAGCAGGAACATGCTGTTTGACGACCGCGCTATTTGCGATCTCATGATGGGTCGCCAAAGCGCCGATGACGAGTTCCTCGCCGTCAACCTTTATCCCGGCGAGTTCACGGACCCGCTTCAGATCGATCAAATGCTCGTAGCGCAGCACGCGTGCCTTGAGCGCAAGCAAAAGCTCCGTACCGCCGGCATAGACGGCCGCCTCGTCGCCATACTTCGCAAGCGCTTCGAATACGGCGCTCAGTTCCGTCGGCCTGTGATGTTTGAACGGCGCGAGAAACACGTCAAACCTGCGCTAGTTGTTCTTTGATGCGGCGTTCGAACTCGACAAAGTTTTCTTCCGCTTTCTTCTTGATGACGGAATAGCCGAGCGATGCGAGGCGTCCGGCCACGTTCAACTCCGCGTTGACAGTGAACTTGCTCAAGCCCGTAGCCACCGGCTCGACGTTCACTCGCAGTGCGACCGTCAGGGTCGTGCCGGTGAATTTGTCTTTGCCGGTCGCAGTCGCATTGACGAAAGACGGCTGCTCATAAGAGTCGACCGCAATCTGCGCGGGCACCTCGAGCTTGAACGGACCGATCTTCTGCTTCATCACCGCGCTATAGGACTTCAACGGCTCCTGCATTTCGATGCGTTCACAGCCGGGAATGCATCCCGCCATCCGCTCGATATCGATGATGAAGGTCCATACCCGCTCGGGCGCGGTCGGAAGCACCGTTTCAAAACTGAAATCCATGGTCAGCTCCCTCGCTTCTCACGAATGGCGCGCCAGACCCGCTCGGGCGTAAGCGGAAGCTCGCGAATTCTTGCGCCGTACCCTGCCGCCAACGCATTGGCGATGGCCGGCGCAACCGGAAGGATCGCGCCCTCGCCCATGCCGCGCATGCCGCCCGGCCCGGGGCCGGTACCGCTTTCGATCAGCACCGTGACGAAATTTTCCGGCGCTTTGTCGATGGTCGGCACGTGATAATCGATCATGGTCGCGTTGATCGGCTGTCCGTCCTGATAGACCAGTTCCTCGCTCAGGGTATGACCGAACGCCATCATCGATGCGCCTTCGTCTTGCCCTTCGGCGGCGGCACGGTTCACCACGCGGCCGACATCGGCGACGCTCACATAGTGACGGACTTTGATCTCTCCGGTTTCTTCATCGACCGCGATGGCGCACTGTCCGGCCGCGGTCTCCCAGAACAACGGCGCCTGCGCGAGACGGCCGCCGTTCGAATAAGGCGTTACGCGGCCGACACCGACAATCTCGCCGCTATCGATGCCATAATAAGTGTGCAAGAGCTCGCTGAACGTTTTCTTCTCGTTCCCGAAAATAATTCCGCCTTCGCAAAAACGGACCGCCGCCGGATCGGCAGAGAATACGAGTTCCGCGATTTCTGCGACTTGGCTGAGAATATCCCGCGCGGCATCCTCGATCGCGAGGCCCATCATCAGAGACGAGCGGCTGGCCCCGGTTCCCCAGTCATAGGGTGCGATAGCGGTATCGGGAGTCAGCACCTCGATCGCTTCGATCGGCTGATTGAGTTGCTCCGAGGCGAGCTTTCGCAGCACGCCGCGAACACCCTGCCCAATTTCGACGCTGTTGGAGATGACCGCGACCGAACCATCGATCTTCAGCCGCATGACCACCGACGCCACCGGCATGATCCCCGGATCGGAAATGCCGAGTGCCGTGCCATCATATGTTATGTTATCGCCATCGAGCGCCTTGATGCGCGACATCTCCTGCGCGGCGATATCCATCGCTTCGCCCATCTCGACATCGATCGGTCGAAGATCGGCACGGACATGCTCACCACGACGGAGCAGATTGCGGTTGCGAAACTCTGCCGGATTAAGTCCCAGCGCTTCCGCAATTTCGTCCATCTGCGACTCGGTTGCCCAGACCGCTTGCGGGCCACCGATGGAGCGAAATGCAGCGCCGGGAACCGTGTTGGTATAGACGGCAACGCTTTCGAGACTCAGGTTTGGAATCCGGTATGGGCCGATTGCCCGGTTTGCCGCTTTCACTGCGACGGCCGGGCCGGTATCGGCATAAGCGCCGCCGTTCATCAGCACGCGAACGGATTTGGCGAGGATTGTGCCGTCGTTGCGCACGCCGGTCCGGACATGAACCGTCGCGCTCAAGCGCCGCGCGGTCAGCATCGACTCCGAGATCGAGAGGCAGACCCGCACCGGGCGGCGCAGTTTCCACGCCAATGCAGCAACCAGCGGATCGATCTTCACCGAAGCCTTGCCGCCGAAACCGCCACCGATATGCGGAGAGATGATGCGAATGCGCGCCAGCGGCATATCGAAGACGCGGGACAGAACTTTCTGCACGGCAGTGGGCGACTGGCCGCAGCTCCACAGGGTCAGACTGTCGCCATGGAACGACGCGATCACGCAATGAGGTTCCATGGCATAGTGAAACACCATCGGAAATTCATATTTACTCTCGAAGCAGCGGTCGGATTCCGCGAATGCCTTCTCGACATCGCCCTGCTCGTAGGCATAGCGCTGGAAAATATTGGTGCCGGCGACCGGCTTCGCCTCGCCCTTGAAATAGAAGTCCTTGATGGCCTCGTGATTTCCATGAACCAGCGGCGCGCCCGGCTCCAGCGCTTCCGCGGCTTCGGTGACGAAAGGCAGAAGTTCGTAATCCACTACGATGGCGTCGAGCGCCTCCTCGGCAATGCGCTCGTTCTCCGCCGCCACCATCGCCACCGGCTCACCGACATAACGCACGCGATCGATCGCGATCAGCGGCCGGTCCTTCAGCGACGGTCCCCAGTGATGGTTGAGCCCGACAATATCCGCGCCCGTCAGCACCGCGACAACACCTGGAATTGCCAGTGCCGCGGAGACATCGATGCTTTTGATCATCGCGTGCGGCACGGTGCTGCGCAGAACCTTGCCGTGCAGCATGCCGGGAACTTCGATGTCCGTGATGAATTGGGTGCGGCCCGTTACCTTTTCGAGATGATCGGGATTGGGCGGCGAAAGCCGGTCAGACATAGTTTTTGCCCTCCGCCGGTTGCGCGGCCCGTCTCTCGCCGCGGCACCTCATTCCGGTCCAAGGGTTCCGCGAAAACAAGGTTCACCCTGCGGACGGGAAAATGCCGCGAGCGACCAGCGCCCGAATGGCTTCATCGAAATCGGCCGGCACCAGGATCAGATCGTCCTGATATTTTGCGGTGACGGCAGTGTCCTTCAGCCCGCTCGCGGTTAGCAAGGTTACGACCGTATCGTCCGCGCGCATGGCGCCGTTACGTTTCATTTTTTCCACCGCAACGAAGGTCGCGGCCGAAGACGGCTCGATGTAAAGCCCCTCTTTCGCCGCCAGCCGGGCTTGCCAGCGCATCATGTCGTCGTTGCCGGCGGTGACTGAGACACCGTTCGAGCGGCGCAGGATGTCGAGCGCCTGATGCGTCGACTGGGTCGCGCCGATGGATACGGCCACGGTGTCGTGCGTCTTCGGCATATCATTGGGCGCATCCACGTTCGCCGTCATCGCCGCTTCGAGCGAACCATACACCTCGGCCGCGACAAATCTCGGCATGCGATCAATCCAGCCGAAGGCGCGCATGTCCTCAAAGCCGCGCCACATGCCGACGAGCGCATCGCCATAGCAGACCGGCAGCACGCACCAGTCCGGCACGCGCCAGCCGAGCTGCTCCACGATTTCATAAGCAAGCGTCTTGTAGCCTTCGATCCCGAACGGATTGCTGCCAATGACGGGGCCGAAGAACGGCGACGTCGGAAACCATCCGAAGTGACGAACCGCGTGCTCCATCAAGGTCCAGCGGTCCTTCTTGTTCTCCACCGCGATCACCTGCGCGCCATAGGCGCGCATCTGATGCAGCATGGGGCCGCTCGTGCCTTTAAAGGTAAAAATAACACACGGAATATCGGCTTTGGCGGCGTAGGCCGCTGCTGCCGCACCGGCATTGCCGGACGAACTCGATACGATCACTTTCGCGCCGAGCTTTTTTGCCGAGGAGACGGCAAGACAGGCGAGCCGGTCCTTGAAAGACCAAGTCGGATTTCTGCTCTCGTCCTTTCCATAGAGACTGGAAACACCGAGTTCCGCAGCAACCGCGTTCAGCTTGTGCAGCGGACTGCCGCCCTCGCCGAGACTAACCGCCTCTTCCGCAGAAACCGGAAGCACGTCGCCATAACGCCACAACGTCCAGGGCGCACCCGCCGCAGGCTTTGGCCGGCTTTTCCTGACCGAGTCATCATAAGCAACGACGAGATTGCTGTGCACTGCCGGCCGGCACACCGGACAATCGCGATCGTAGTGATCGCTCCCGAACCGGCTGCCGCAACGAACGCAATCAAAACCGACAACCCGTGCCATCAGATCAAACGCAGCTTGGCGTGGCTGATCATGAACGAATCGACGCCGTCCTTCGTCACCGCAAGCGTGTCTTCAACCTGCAATCCGGCGAACCCCATTTCGTAATATGGGGTCTCGACACAAATCACCATGCCTTCTTCGAAGACCTCGCTGTTCGACGGCGCAATATTAGGAGCGTCATAGCCATCGAGCCCAATGCCGTGACCGATATGGCTACGCTGGTAATGCGGAATCCCCTCGCGGCGCACCGTCTCGACTGCGGCGTCGAACACGTCCGAAACCCGCACGCCAGGCTTGATCATATCGATCGCCCTGTACATGCCGACACAGATTGCGTTGTGATAGCGAACCGCTCTCGGATCCGGCTCGCCGACGACGCCGTTTCGCGCAATGTCTGCGCGGTAGTGACGATAACGCCCACCCACGTCGAACCGGATGATCTCGCCCTTCTTGATCTTCGCCTCACTCGCCTGAACGTTGATCATCGCGCCGCGTGAACCGACGCCGAAGCAGCCAAGCACCGGAAGCCCGCCCTCTTCGATCGTCTTGCAGTGGAATGCGCGTGCAAGATCCATTTCCGTTGCGCCCTCGCGCGCGATGTCGAGCGCCGCAGTAATCGAAAGGTCCGCAATCTGCGCAGACCTGCGAAGACGGCTGATCTCCTCCGGCGTCTTGATGGCGCGAGCGTAGCGGAAGACACTCGACGCCCGAACGAGTTTCGCATTCGGCAACAACTCGGCGAGCTTGTCCCAATATTCGGGAAGGATGCCGATTTCATCGACGCCGATCGTCGCCGCCTGAAGCCCGCGATCCTTGATCGCGCCAGCCAGCGCGGCCACGGGATCACCATAGTCTTTCTCATCGAGCAATTGCTTCGTACGCGCGATTTGCGCATCCAGAACTGCGCCCGGCGTCGCATCGACGGTGAACTTTCCGAACCTGCGGATATCCTTGACCCATACTTCCGCATCGGCCGCGAGATCGATCTGGCCTGTGCTGGTGACGACCGCGGCATCGGATGGGTCGGCGGCCGGCGTGAGCACATAGGCTTGCGGACCGCGGCGGATCCACTGGCTCATGGCCCAGAACCCGCTGGTATAAGTCACGTTCTCCGGCGTCGAGGCAACCACGGCGTCCAGACCGGCACGCTTCATGCCAGAGAGCAGCCTGTCGGTATTCATAAGCATCATCAAATCCCTAGGTCGGGCACTGGAGGCACCAGGATGAACGTTCCTTTTTTAGGAACGATGTTCTACATTTGTCATTATATACGCAGCGGCGAATGCCGCCGTCAAGAAGTCGCATACCGGCATGCACGACCCGGAACATCGACGCACAGCCTATGTTTACGAAGAAATTGGCCTCGCTCAAAGCAATGCGCACGCGCACGCGGGTTGCTTTTCTCGCCTGAGTTTGCAGTTCGCGAAAAAAGGAAAAAGGTGTCTTCCTCAGCCCTCTAAAAAGAAAACGTTTTCACGAATTCAGTTCATGGTGGTTAGGCATCAAGACCATGAATTTACAGAGATCGGGGCGCTTTCGAGAAGCTACCGTCCGCCTTTAGGAGGCTCAACCAAGCGGCAGCACGTTTGTATATTTCACCTGCCCTAGCGCGAAGCTGGACTCTATCGATGCAATGCCATCAAGCCTTGTTAGTTTATCTTTTAAGAACTGTTCATAAGCCGCAAGATCAGCAGCTACAACTCTAAGCAGGTAATCGCGCGCGCCTGTCATCAAATAGCATTCAAGAACTTCAGGCCATCGCGCTATTGATTTCCCGAACTTCTCCAGCGCCTCGACCCGCTGGCTTTCTAGTTTGATGGAAACAAAAACACTGACAGGTAATCCAATCTGCTTTTGGTTCAGTACGGCAACATATCGGGAGATCACTCCTTCATCCTCGAGGATTTTTATTCGGCGCAGGCAAGGCGATATTGAAAGGCCGATTTTCTCGGCGATGCTCGAGACGCTCATACGGCCATCTTCCTGCAACAGCGCAAGAATTTGCCGATCTAACCGATCAAGCGCTCTTGGCAATTCTAACCTCCTGCGCGTCCAAAAATAGCGAAAGATTGCTGTAATTGATCGAATTTCAGGAGACTTTAGCCAAAATGGTCCCGCCGCTCCAACGAAAATAAAGCACGATCATTCCTAAGGGGTCATTATGGATCGAGATCGCTTGAAGATACTTGCGGAGCTGGAACGAAAAATTCTCTGGCTGGCGAGCTGGATGATCCACAATGCAAACCATGTGCGCGAAAACCTCGATGGTATCAAAGTTGGGGGGCATCAAGCTTCGTCGGCGTCGCTCGTCACGATTATGACCGCGCTTTATTTGGATGTTCTGAGACCGCAGGACCGGGTGGCGGTAAAGCCGCACGCGTCTCCCGTCTTTCACGCAATCCAGTATCTCCTAGGGAAGCAAACCGTAGAAAAGCTTCAAAATTTTCGCGGCTTTAAGGGCGCACAAAGCTACCCCTCACGCACCAAAGACACTGATGACGTGGATTTTTCGACAGGCTCCGTGGGCCTTGGCGTGGCCCAAACACTATTCTCTTCGCTGGTCCAGGATTACGTTCGAGGCCATGGCTGGAGCACGGAGAATCCAGAAGGGCGGATGGTTGCTCTCGTCGGCGATGCTGAGTTGGACGAAGGCAATATTTTCGAAGCCATTCTTGAAGGTTGGAAGCAGAATCTACGGAACTGTTGGTGGATTATCGACTACAACCGTCAAAGTCTTGATGCTGTGGTACGCGAGGGTCTTTGGGAAAGGTACGAAAACCTGTTCCGTAACTTCGGATGGGACGTAGTCATTGTTAAATATGGCTCGCTCCAGCAAGCGGCATTTCTTGAACCAGGCGGCGAAAAACTTCGCGCATGGATCGATGCCTGCCCCAATCAACTCTATTCGGCACTGACGTTTCAAGGTGGCGCTGCTTGGAGAAAGCGGCTGCTGGAGGAGATCGGAGATCAAGGCGCCGTGTCAGCTTTGATCGAGCGCCGCAACGACGAAGAACTCTCGCAATTGATGAGCAATCTCGGAGGACATGACCTCCCTGCTCTATTCGAAGCGTTTAAAAGCATAGATCACGACCGGCCGGTTTGCTTCATTTGCTACACGATCAAAGGCTTTGGCCTGCCTATGGCAGGACACAAAGATAATCATGCAGGACTGATGACTCCCGCGCAGATGGAAGCGTTTAAACAGAAGAACAACATCAGACCCGGCGAGGAATGGAGCAAATTTGAAGGTTTGCGATTGCCGGTTGCTATCCTGCAAGACTTTCTCGACGAAGTACCTTTTTCCCGCAGAAAACAGAGACAACAAACGAAATCGTTTGCGATACCAAAAACCCTGCCGGTTCCGAAACAATCCTCGACTTCAACACAAGCCGGCTTCGGCGCCATCCTGAACGATATCGGAAAGCTGGACGATGACT
>CAUJKG010000405.1 GCA_963205465.1 Pseudomonadota bacterium
TCGATCTCGCTCGGACTATGGCTCACGCTCCTCACCTATCTGATTTCGATTCCGCTCGGCATTGCCAAAGCGGTGCGCGACGGCACGCGCTTCGATAGCTGGACTTCCATCATCGTCATCATTGGCTATGCGATTCCGGCGTTCATGTTCGCGATTTTCCTGATCGTCCTCTTTGCCGGCGGCTCGCTGAACCTCCCATGGGGTCTCGGCTCCGCCTTCCCCTTGCGCGGCCTGACCTCGCCGAACTGGTCGGAATTGCCATGGTATTCGAAGATCGGCGACTACTTCTGGCATCTCACCCTGCCCTTGACCGCGATGCTGCTCGGCTCGTTCGCGACCATGACGCTGCTGACGAAGAACTCCTTCCTCGACGAAATCCGCAAGCAATACGTCACCACCGCCCGCATGAAAGGTCTGTCGGAGCGGCGTGTGCTTTACGGACACGTATTCCGCAACGCCATGCTGATCATCATCGCCGGCTTTCCCGGTGCCTTCATCGGCGCATTCTTTTCCGGCTCGCTTCTGATCGAGCAGATTTTCTCGCTCGACGGATTGGGCCTGCTCGGCTTCGAGGCGGTGGAAAAGCGAAACTATCCGGTGGTGTTTGCAACCCTCTATATTTTCTCGCTGCTTGGGCTGGTCGTGAATCTGGTTTCCGATCTCATGTACACCTGGATCGATCCGCGGATCGATTTCGAATCGCGCGAGGTCTGAAGCCATGGATCAGATCACGCAGACCCCCGTGCTCGAGCAGCACGTAGAAAACGTGAAAGCGAAGCAGAGCAGGCTCTCGCCCATCAACCGGCGGCGTTGGGAAAACTTCAAGCGCCACAAACGCGGGTACTGGTCGCTCTGGATTTTCACGATACTATTCGTACTCTCGCTGTGCGCCGAGCTGATCGCGAATAACAAGCCCTTCCTCGTCTCTTATGACGGCAAGTGGCACTATCCGATCTTCCAATTCTATCCCGAGACCGCGTTCGGTGGCGATTTCGAAACCGAAGCCAATTATCGCGATCCGGAAGTGCAGCGGCTGATCAAGGAAAAGAACGGCTACATGCTGTGGACGCTGATTCCGTTTCACTACTCGACGATCAATTACGACGTGCCGACGCCGGCACCTTCCAAGCCGACCTGGATGTATACGGAAGCCGAGTGCAAGGCGACTGCCGAGAAAAAAGGCGTCAAGGGCTGTAGCGAGCTTGACCAGAACTGGCTCGGCACCGACACAGCCGCACGCGACGTTACCGCGCGCATGATCTACGGCTTTCGCATCTCCGTGATCTTCGGGCTGACGCTCACCATCCTGTCCTCGATCATCGGCATCGCAGCCGGCGCAGTACAGGGCTATTTCGGCGGCTGGATCGATCTGACGTTCCAGCGCTTCATCGAAATCTGGACCTCGATCCCAACACTCTATGTGCTGTTGATCGTGGCGGCGGTGTTGCCGCAAGGCTTCTTCGTGCTGCTCGGCATTCTCCTGTTGTTCTCGTGGACGTCGCTCGTCGGCGTCGTACGCGCGGAGTTCCTGCGCACGCGCAACTTCGAATATGTGCAGGCGGCCCGCGCGCTCGGCGTTTCCAATGCTGTCTTGATGTACCGGCACATTCTTCCGAATGCGATGGTTGCGACGCTGACCTTCATGCCCTTCATCCTCTCGGGCTCGGTCATGACGCTCACCGCACTCGACTATCTCGGCTACGGCCTGCCGCCCGGCTCGCCGTCGCTCGGCGAATTGCTCAACCAAGGGCGTAACAATTTGCAGGCCCCGTGGCTCGGCATCACCGGATTCTTCACGGTCGCGATCCTGCTGACACTTCTGATCTTCATCGGCGAAGCCATCCGCGACGCCTTCGACCCGCGAAAGACCTTCTCATGAGCGAACAGCCCCTCATCGAGATCAAGGACTTTTCAGTCGCATTTCGCCAGGGCAATCGTGAGACGCTTGCGGCCGACCGGATTTCCTTTCACATCAACAAGGGCGAGACCGTCGCCGTGGTGGGCGAGTCCGGTTCCGGCAAATCCGTAACCGGGCTTTCGGTGCTGCGGCTCCTGCCTTCATCTGCCTATCATCCAAGCGGTGAAATCCTGTTCAAGGGGCAGGATCTTCTGAAACTGTCCGAAGCAGAAATGCGCGGCGTGCGCGGCGACGACATCACCATGGTGTTTCAGGAGCCGATGACCTCGCTCAATCCACTGCACACCATCGGCCAGCAGATCACCGAAATGCTCGAAGTGCATCGCGGTCTGCACGGCGCGGAAGCAAAGAAGCGGGTCATCGAGCTCTTGACCGAAGTCGGCATCCCCTCGCCTGAAGAGCGGCTCGGCTCTTATCCGCACCAGCTATCCGGTGGACAGCGGCAGCGCGTCATGATCGCGCTGGCGCTCGCGAACGAGCCGGACCTCTTCATTGCTGACGAGCCCACCACCGCGCTCGACGTCACCGTGCAGGCGCAGATCCTGAAACTCCTGAAGGAATTGCAGGGCCGCCTCGGCATGGCGATGCTCTTCATCACGCACGACCTCAACATCGTGCGCAAGATCGCCGACCGCGTCTGCGTGATGAAACAAGGCAAGATCGTCGAACAAGGTAGCGTCGACGAAATTTTCAAGAACCCACAACATCCTTATACAAAGGCGCTGCTTGCCGCGGAGCCGCGCGTGCAGCCCGCGCCGCCGCAGCCGGACGCGCCGACCATGATCGCGACCGATGACCTCAAGGTCTGGTATCCGATCAAGCGCGGGCTGTTCAAAAAGACCGTTGGACACATCAAAGCGGTCGATGGTGTGACCCTGAAAGTGCGCCGCGGTGAAACGCTGGGTGTGTTCGGCGAATCCGGCTCTGGCAAAACCACGATCGGACTTGCGCTGTTGCGCCTGATTTCCAGCGACGGGCCGATTGTCTTTCTTGGCAAGCCGATTCAGGGACTGAAGTTCAAGGCAATGCGGCCGTTTCGCCGCGACATGCAGATCGTGTTTCAGGATCCTTACGGCTCGCTTTCGCCGCGCATGCCGATCACCGACATCGTTTCCGAAGGACTGCGCGTGCATCAACCGCAGTTGAGCGCGGAAGAGCGGGACCGCCGCGCAGCGGAAGCGCTGAAAGACGTCGGGCTCGATCCGGCGGCACGGCATCGTTATCCGCACGAGTTTTCCGGC
>CAUJKG010000406.1 GCA_963205465.1 Pseudomonadota bacterium
ACGGGCGAGCTTTTGGGCTCGCCCGCTTCCGGTGACCTCCTTGCCGCTTGTCGCGTGCTCGCGCCAAAGCAGTGGGGTTTCTCTTCCTCCCGAGACCTGGGCCCGGCTTTCGCCGTTTCCCAATCGGTCACCCAAGGTAGACACCCCCGTCGGGCTTGTCATTCTGCGCTGCAACATATTGTCTCTGTTCGTGAGCATCGCCGGGCTCCCGTAGGTCCGGGGCTTGTCATTCCAGGGAGTTATGCGTTCATGCCCGTTCGTTTCTGGCCTTCCTGAGTCGAAAGCTCGCTTCACCATGCGTCTCTCCCGCTATTTTCTGCCCATTCTGCGCGATACCCCGAAGGATGCGGAGATTGTGTCGCACCGCCTGATGCTTCGCGCAGGAATGATCCGGCAGGAATCGGCTGGAATCTACGCTTGGCTGCCTTTGGGCTATCGGGTTCTCAACAAGGTCTGCCGGATCATCCGCGAGGAACAGAATCGCGCGGGCGCGATCGAAATGCTCATGCCCACGATCCAATCGGCCGATCTCTGGCGGGAGAGCGGGCGCTACGACGATTACGGCAAGGAGATGCTGCGCATTCAGGACCGGCATGAGCGGGAGATGCTCTACGGCCCGACCAACGAGGAAATGATCACGGAAATTTTCCGTGCCTATGTGAAGTCATACAAAAACCTTCCGCTCAATCTCTATCACCTGCAGTGGAAGTTCCGCGACGAGGTCCGCCCGCGTTTCGGCGTCTACCGCTCGCGCGAGTTCCTGATGAAGGACGCCTACAGCTTCGACGTGGATGCGGCGGGAGCGAAACATTCCTACAACAAGATGTTCGTGGCCTATCTCCGGACCTTCGCGCGCATGGGCTTGAAGGCGATTCCGATGGTTGCGGATACCGGCCCGATCGGCGGCAACCTTTCGCACGAGTTCATCATTCTTGCCTCCACTGGCGAGAGCGAAGTCTTTTGTCACAAAGACTATCTCGATTTCAGCGTGCCTTCGGAACAGGTGAATTTCGACGACGGCAGCGAACTCGAGGCGCTCGTCGGAAAGTGGACTTCGCTTTATGCCGCTACTTCGGAAAAGCACGACGCCGCGGCGTTCGGCGCGATTCCGGGCGACAAGCGGATGTCGGCGCGCGGCATTGAAGTCGGCCACATCTTCTATTTCGGCACGAAATATTCCGAAGCCATGAAGGCGAACGTGCAGACCCCGGACGGCCAGACCGCGCCGGTGCATATGGGCTCTTACGGCATCGGACCGACGCGCCTCGTCGCGGCGATCATCGAGGCGAGCCACGACGATTCCGGCATCGTCTGGCCGGAGGCGATCGCTCCGTTCAAGGTCGGCATTCTGAATTTGAAGCAGGGCGACGGCACCACGGACGCGGCCTGCGAGAAGCTCTATCAGGAGCTTTCGGCGCGTGGCGTCGAGGTGCTCTACGACGATACCGACGACCGCGCGGGCGCAAAATTCGCGACTGCCGATCTGATCGGACTGCCCTACCAAATTCTGGTCGGCCCCAAGGGACTTGCCGAAGGAAAAGTCGAGTTGAAGCAGCGCGCGGGCGGTGCCCGCGAGATGATTACGCCTGAAGATGCGGTGAAGCGTCTCGCGGCCTGATGGCGGCGAGCGGGTCAGGAGGGATCATGGCGGCGAAGGGCGGAACGGCCCCGTTCTCGCGTTACGAATGGATGATTGCGGGGCGCTATCTGCGCGCGCGCCGCAAGGAAGGATTCATTTCGGTCATCGCCGGTTTTTCCTTCGTCGGCATCATGCTCGGCGTTGCCACGCTCATTATCGTCATGGCGGTGATGAACGGCTTTCGTTTCGAACTGCTCAATAAAATTCTCGGCCTGAATGGACACATGCTGGTGCAGCCGATCGGCACGCCGCTCACGGATTACGATGCCGTGGCGGAGCGGCTGGTGAAGCTCCAGGGCATCAAGCATGCAATTCCTCTGGTCGAAGGGCAGGCGCTGGCGTCCTCGCCATTCCATTCCGGCGGCGTGCTGGTGCGCGGACTGCGGGAGAAGGATCTGAAGAGCCTTCCGGCGATCGGGCCGAACATCAAGTTCGGCACGCTCGAGGGGTTCGATACCGGCCAGGGCGTCGTGCTCGGCAAGCGGCTTGCCGATCAGCTATCCGTTCGTGCCGGCGACAACGTCACCATCGTATCCCCGCGCGGCGCGGTTACACCGATGGGCACCACGCCGCGGATCAAGACCTACAAGGTCGCGGCGATCTTCGAGATCGGCATGTCGGAATATGATTCCGTTTTCGTGTTCATGCCGTTGACCGAGGCGCAGGCCTATTTCAACCGCAACGGCGATGTGAACGCAATCGAAGTCTATACCGACAACCCCGATCAGATCCTGCATTACCGGCAACTGGTGAACGATAACGCCGGACGGCAGGTTTATATCATCGACTGGCGACAGCGGAATTCGTCATTCTTTGGCGCCTTGCAGGTCGAACGCACGGTCATGTTCATGATCCTGACGCTGATCGTGCTGGTCGCGGCGCTCAACATCATTTCGGGCCTCATCATTCTCGTCAAAGACAAAGGCCACGACATCGCGATTCTGCGCACCATGGGCGCGACGAAATATGCGGTGATGCGCATATTCCTGATTACCGGCTCGAGCATCGGGATCGTTGGCACGCTGGTCGGGTTCGTGATCGGGCTTCTGGTGTGCCTCAACATCGAGGAGATCCGCCGCTTCGTTTCGTGGCTGACCTCCACGCAACTATTCCCGCCGGAGCTTTACTACCTCAGCCGGCTTCCCGCCCGGATGGACAGTGGCGAGACCACGGCGGTGATCCTGATGGCGCTGATCCTATCGTTCCTCGCGACGCTCTATCCGGCATGGCGCGCCGCGCGGCTCGATCCGGTGGAGGCGCTACGGTACGAGTGATGGAAAAAATTCCTGCGCTTCATCTCGAGGATGTTCGCCGTACCTATGTGCAGGGCGAGAGCGAGCTTCCCATTCTTCGCGGCGCCTTTCTTTCGGTGTGGCCTGGCGAATCCGTCGCGCTGATCGCGCCTTCTGGAGCGGGCAAGTCGACACTGTTGCACATGGCGGGTTTGCTTGAGCATCCCGATGGCGGTGAGGTCTATATCGACGGCAAGCCGACGGCGAAGCTGCCGGATGCCGCGCGAACGGCGATACGCCGCAACGAGATCGGCTTCGTTTATCAGTTTCACCATCTCTTGCCTGAGTTCACGGCGAGCGAAAACGTCACCTTGCCGCAGATGATCGCCGGACTCGAAAGGAAGGAGGCGGCGAAGCGCGCAAACGAATTGCTTGCCTTCCTTGGGCTCGGCGAGCGTCTTCATCATCGTCCATCGGAACTCTCCGGCGGCGAGCAGCAGCGCGTCGCCATTGCGCGTGCGGTCGCTAACGCGCCGAAACTGCTGCTGGCGGATGAGCCGACCGGCAATCTCGACCCGAAAACCGCCGATCACGTTTTCGGAACGCTCTCGAAGCTTGTCGAAGCGACGCAGCTTGCAGCGATCATCGCCACCCACAATCTCGATCTGGCTTCGCGGATGACGCGCCGCGTGACGTTGCGGGAAGGCAAGGTCGTCGAGCTCGAGTAATCCACAAGAGAGGGTTTCCCCCGCGCCGCCAAAAGCGGACAATGGCTTCCCCCAGAGTTGCCGAGGTTCCCGTGGCGAAAGTGCCCTTCGTCCATCTTCACGTTCATTCGTCCTATTCGTTGCTCGAAGGGGCGTTGCCGCTTGCGAAGCTGGCGTCGCTTGCAAGCGCGGACCGCCAACCGGCGCTGGCGCTGACGGATACCGGCAATCTTTTCGGCGCGCTCGAGTTTTCGGAGAAGATGGCTGAGAAGGGCGTGCAGCCGATCGTTGGCTGCTCGATTGCGGTCGATTTCGGCGACGAGCCGCCGGTGCGCACGGGTGCTGCGGTGCCGCCATTGCCGCGGATTGTACTGCTCGCTGCCACCGAAGACGGATATCGCAATCTCATGCGGCTCACGTCGCGCAGCTTCATGGAGAGCAAGGACGGCGAAGAATCGCACGTAAAGTCGGGGTGGCTTGCGGAAAACGCGGATGGTCTCATCGCGTTGACCGGCGGGCCGTCCGGTACAGTCGATCGCCTCGTGCTCGAAAAGCCGGATCTGGCGCGTGCAAGGCTGGAACTGCTGAAGCAGATCTACGGCGACAGGCTCTATCTGGAGTTGCAGCGTCATCATCTTGCGCAGGAGCGCCGCAGCGAGCCCTCGCTACTTGCGCTCGCTGATGCGTTGCATATCCCGCTCGTCGCTACCAACGAGCCGTTCTTTGCAACGCGCGATGATTACGAAGCGCAGGACGCGCTGCTCGCGATTGCGGAGGGACGCCGGATCGCGGAAGGCGACCGGCGGCAGCTTAGTCCGGAGCACTATCTCAAAACGCGGGCCGAGATGGCCGAGCTGTTCGAGGACCTTCCGGAAGCGATTGCGGCGACCGCCGAAATCGCTCGCCGCTGTTCCTATCGCCCGACCGCGCGCCGGCCAATCCTGCCGCGTTTCAGCGGAGATGGCGCCGACGAAGCGGAAGTCTTGCGTAAGCGCGCCGAAGAAGGACTTGCGGCGCGTCTCGAAGCATTCGGGATCGCGGAGGGCCATACCGAAGCTGAATATCGCGAGCGGCTGACCTACGAACTCGGCGTTATCTCCAAGATGAAATACGACGGCTACTTCTTGATCGTCGCCGATTTCATCGTCTGGGCGAAGGGACAGGGCATTCCGGTCGGGCCTGGCCGTGGTTCGGGCGCGGGCTCGCTGGTTGCTTATTCGCTTACGATTACCGATCTCGACCCGATCCGTTTCGGTCTGTTCTTCGAGCGCTTTCTCAACCCGGAACGCGTGTCGATGCCGGACTTCGACGTCGACTTCTGTCAGGACCGGCGCGACGAAGTGATCCGCTACGTGCAGGATCGATACGGCCGCGACCGCGTCGCGCAGATCATCACCTTCGGTTCGCTGCAGGCGCGCGGCGTGTTGCGGGATGTCGGCCGCGTGCTCGAAATGCCCTACGGGCAGGTGGATAAGCTCTGCAAGCTCGTTCCGAACAATCCAGCGAACCCGGTGACGCTGGCAAAAGCGATCGAAACCGAGCCGGCCTTGCAGTCGGCGCGCGAGCAGGAGCCGATCGTCGGGCGCGCCTTCGACATCGCGTTGAAGCTGGAAGGGCTGCATCGGCATGCTTCGACGCATGCGGCCGGAATCGTCATCGGTGATCGCCCGCTTGGCGAACTCGTGCCGCTGTTTCGCGATCCGCGTTCGAACATGCCGGTCACCCAGTTTAACATGAAATGGGTGGAAGCGGCCGGGCTCGTGAAGTTCGACTTTCTCGGGCTGAAGACGCTCACGGTGCTGGAAACGGCGGTGAACCTCATTCGCCGCCGCGGCATCGATATCTCGTTGCAGACCATGCCGCTCGACGACCGGAAAACTTTCGAGATGCTAGGACGTGGTGAGACGGTCGGCGTGTTCCAGGTCGAAGGTCAGGGCATGCGCCGTGCGCTGACCGACATGCGGCCGGATCGTTTCGAGGACCTGATCGCGCTGGTGGCGCTCTACCGGCCGGGGCCGATGGCCAATAGTCCGAGCTACTGCGCGCGCAAGCTCGGGCGCGAGAAGGTCGAATACACCCATCCGAAGCTCGAGCCTATTCTGGAAGCAACCTACGGCATCATCACCTATCAGGAACAGGTGATGCAGATCGCGCGCGATCTTGCGGGTTACAGCTTCGGCGAGGCCGATCTTCTGCGCCGCGCGATGGGTAAGAAAATCCGCGCCGAAATGGAAAAGCAGCGCGTGCGCTTCGTCGATGGTGCGATCGAGCGTGGCATCGCCGACGCCGATGCGAAGGAAATCTTCGAAGCCTGCGCCAAGTTCGCCGATTACGGCTTCAACAAATCGCACTCCGCGCCTTATGCGCTGCTGTCGTATCAAACCGCATATCTGAAGGCGAACTATCCGGTCGAGTTTCTCGCCGCCTCGATGACGCTCGATATGGGCAACACCGATAAGCTCGCCGAGTTTCGTCGTGAAGCGCAGCGGTTAGGTGTGCATGTCGAGCCGCCTTCGGTGAATAAATCGAGCCGTGTCTTCGAAGTGGAAGGCAATACGATTTTCTATTCGCTAGCCGCGCTCAAGGGGGTCGGCGCACAGGCGGTGGACACGATCGTCGCGGCGCGGGGAGAGCGTCCGTTCAAGGACCTCACCGATTTCGCGTCACGGGTCGATCCGAAAGCGATCAACAAGCGTGTGCTGGAATCGCTCGCCGCCGCTGGCGCGTTCGATGCGCTGGAGAAAAACCGGGCGCGCGTGTTCGCGGGCTGCGAAGCGATCCTTCGCCATGCGCAGCGTAGCGGCGAGGATCGCGCCTCGGGGCAGAACGAATTGTTCGGTGCAAGTTCGAGCGCGTCGGCGTTGCGGCTGCCCGACGTAGAACCCTGGCTTCCTGCGGACCGGCTCTCCAAGGAGTTCGACGCCGCCGGGTTCTATCTCTCGGGGCACCCGCTCGACGATTATGCGGTCGCGCTGAAGCGAATGCGGGTGCAGTCCTGGGCCGAGTTTCAGCTTGCCGCTCGCGCGGGGCAGGCGGCGGGCAAGCTCGCAGCGACGGTGGTGTCGCGGCAGGAGCGGCGCACCAAGACCGGCTCTCGCATGGCCAACATCAAGATGTCCGATCCGACCGGATATTTCGAGGCAGTGATCTTTCAGGAAGGGCTGGTGCAGCATCAACGCGACCTTGAGCCAGGTAACGCGGTGCTGGTGCAGGTCGGCGCGGATGCCCAGGGCGATGAAGTGCGGCTGCGCATCTACGGCGTCGAGATGCTGGATCAGGTCGCGGCCAGAAATCAGCGCGGGCTTGTTGTGACCGTGCGCCCTGATACGCCGATCGAGCAGATCGCAAAGCGGCTCCAGAACGGTGGTAACAGCAAGCCGGACACGAAGGTGGACGCCAAAGGTGAGGTGGCCATCATCGTCTCGCTGGACGGCGGGCAATCGGAGGTCGAGGTGAAGCTTCCGGGCCGCTTTTCTGTCTCCCCGCAGATCGCGGGTAATGTCCGGGCGGTCGAGGGCGTGCTAGAAGTTCAGGAAATGTAGGTTTATCAATTACTTGCGCCTAATCTGACGCGCCGCAACGAGTGGTTGCGCGGCTTCGCGAACGCCCCTATATACCCGCCCATCTCGCACGCGGGCGTTTCGACTCCGAGAGGGGTCATCCGGTGCAGGGTCAGGTGACCTTGCTCTGCCCGCGGAGGCAAACCGGAGTTTGGATAATGGCGCTGCCCGACTACAGCATGCGTCAGCTTTTGGAAGCTGGCGTTCACTTTGGCCATCAGGCCCACCGTTGGAATCCGAAGATGCATTCTTACATCTTCGGCACCCGCAACAACATTCATATCATCGATCTCGCGCAGACCGTGCCGGCGCTTTCGCGTGCGCTGCAGACGGTTTCCGATGTCGTCGCCAAGGGCGGCCGCGTGCTGTTCGTCGGCACCAAGCGGCAGGCTGCGGATTCGGTCGCGGATGCCGCCAAGCGCTCCGCACAGTACTACGTTAATTCGCGCTGGCTCGGCGGTACGCTGACCAACTGGAAGACGATCTCGAACTCGATTTCGCGTCTGAAGAAGATCGAGGAAATGCTGAACTCGAACGAGTCCGGCGGCTACACCAAGAAAGAGCGCCTGACGCTTTCGCGCGAAAAGGAAAAGCTCGAGCTCGCGCTCGGCGGCATCCGCGACATGGGCGGCATTCCGGATCTTCTGTTCGTGATCGATACGAACAAGGAAGACATCGCGATCAAGGAAGCGCGCCGTCTTGGGATTCCGATTGCGGCCATCGTCGACACGAATTGCGATCCGGAAGGCATCACGTTCCCGATTCCGGGTAACGACGACGCCGCCCGCGCGATCAACCTCTATTGCGATCTCGTCGCTCGCGCTGCGATCGACGGCATTTCCCGCGCGCAAGGCGAAGCGGGCATCGACCTCGGCGCTGCCGAGCGTCCGATGGAAGAAGCCATTCCGGCTGCTTCGGAATGGGAGAAGCTCGAGCCGCTGCCGGGTCCGCGCGGCGCGCCCGACGATCTGAAGAAGCTCGGTCATGTCAGCCCTGACGTGGAAAAGCAGCTCAACGATCTCGGTATCTTCCACTTCTCGCAGATCGCCGAACTGACCAAGGCTGACGCGCACCGCGTGGGCGAAGAAGTCCGTCTTCCGGCGCGTATCGCCGGCTGGATCGAGCAGGCGAAGAAATTCCAAGCCGACGCCGAATAAGTCCGGCGTAACGGAGAAAACAAATGGCAGAAATCACCGCGAGCGCGGTCAAGGAACTGCGCGAAATTTCTGGCGCCGGCATGATGGATTGCAAGGCGGCGCTCACCGAGAACAACGGCGACATTCAGGCCGCCGTGGACTGGCTCCGCAAAAAGGGCCTGTCGAAGGCCGCCAAGAAGGCCGGTCGCGTCGCCGCCGAAGGACTCGTCGGCATCGCCGTCGACGGCAACAAAGGTGCTGTCGTCGAAGTGAACTCGGAAACCGATTTCGTTGCGCGCAACGATCACTTCCAGGGTCTGGTCAAGCTGATCGCGCAAACCGCGCTTCATAATGGTTCCGACGTCGAGAAGCTGAAGGCTGTCAAGGTCGGTTCGTCCACAATCGAAGATGCGATTTCCTCCGCGATTGCGACGATCGGCGAAAACATGACCTTCCGCCGCGCTGCCGAACTTT
>CAUJKG010000407.1 GCA_963205465.1 Pseudomonadota bacterium
AGAAAATAGGCGCAGAACGCGCCGAGCATGTACTGCGCGCCGTGCGAGAAATTGATGATGTTCAGCATCCCGAAGATGACGGCCAGTCCGAGACTGAGCAGCGCGTAGAACGAACCGTTGATCAGGCCGAGCAGCAGCTGACCGAACAAAGCCTGAGGCGGGACACCGAGAAGATCGAAAATCATGGGAGAGCTCCGGATCGAGGGGCGGATGAAATCCGCCCCTCTTCCGATTGCGGTTGCTTAAATCAGCCCTTCACAAGCGGGCAGTTGCCTTCGTTCATCGGACGGAATGCTTCGGCCGCCGGGATGGTGGCGCGCAGCTTGTAGTAGTCCCACGGACCCTTCGACTCTTCGGGCTTCTTCACTTCGAAGAGATACATGTCGTGGACGTGGCGTCCATCGGCGCGGAGCGTGCCCTTACCGAACAGCGGATCTTCCGTCGGCATTTCCTTCATCTTGGCAACCACGGTCTTGCCATCGTCGCTCTTCAGCGCATGCACTGCTTTCAGGTAGTGCAGCACGGAAGCGTAAACGCCGGCGTGCACCATGGTCGGATACTTACCGCCATTCTGCGCGGCGAAGCGCTTCGCGAAGGCGCGGCTGGCGTCGTTCTGATCCCAGTACCACGCTTCGGTGAAGATCAGGCCTTGCGCCGTCTTCAGGCCGAGCGCGTGCACGTCGGTCAGGAAGACGAGCAGACCTGCGAGGTTCTGGCCACCGGAGACGATGCCGAATTCGGCCGCCTGCTTGATCGAGTTGATGGTGTCGCCGCCTGCGTTGGCCAGACCGATGATCTGCGCCTTGGACGACTGCGCCTGCAACAGGAACGAGGAGAAGTCCTGTGTGTTCAGCGGGTGGCGAACTGCGCCGATGACCTTGCCGCCGTTCTTGTTCACGACCGCCGAGGTATCGCGCTCGAGCGCGTGACCGAAGGCATAGTCCGCGGTCAGGAAGAACCAGGTCTTGCCGCCGGTCTTCACGATCGCGTTGCCGGTGCCGTTCGCCAGCGCCCAGGTGTCGTAGGTCCAGTGCACGTTGTTCGGGGTGCACTTCGGGCCGGTGAGATCCGAAGACGCCGGACCGCTCGCGAGGAACACCTTGTTCTTGTCGCGCACAATTTCCGAAACTGCGAGCGCCACGCCCGAGTTCGGCACGTCGACGATTACGTCCACCTTCTCGGTGTCGATCCAGGTGCGCGTCAGGTTCGAGCCGATGTCCGGCTTGTTCTGATGGTCGCCGCCGATGATTTCGACATTGAGACCTTTGCCCTTGGCGTCGAAGTCCTCGACCGCGAGACGCGCGGCCAGCACCGAGCCCGGGCCGCCGAGATCGGCGTAAAGACCGGACATGTCGGAGAGAACGCCGATCTTGATCAGGTTGTCTGAAATCTGCCCATAGGCAGTGCCGGCGGATAGCACCGCCGCCGAGATAATCGCAGTTCGTAGCAACTTCATTCTCTTAACCTCCCTTTGCCAGCCGCCATTAGCGGCGGCTGCCTTAGACACCTAGACACCTAGATATTCGTGCAACGTTTCGAGCTTTTTGTTCAGTTCGGCGTTGGCGAACTGCTCCACGATCTTTCCGTGCTCCATGATGTAGTAACGGTCCGCGACGGTGGATGCGAAGCGGAAATTCTGTTCGACCAGCAGGATCGTGAAACCCTGCTCCTTCAATTTGCGGATGGTGTTGCCGATCTGTTGAATGATGACCGGCGCCAATCCTTCGGTCGGTTCATCGAGCAGCAGGAGCCGCGCGCCGGTACGCAGGATACGGCCGATCGCCAGCATCTGCTGCTCGCCGCCCGAGAGCTTGGTGCCCTGGCTGCGCAGACGCTCGCGCAGGTTCGGAAACAGTTCGAAAATCTGCGCGCGGGTCAGTCCGCCGGGGCGCACCTCCGGCGGCAGCATCAGATTTTCCTCGACGTCGAGCGAAGCGAAAATGCCACGCTCTTCCGGGCAAAAGGCGATGCCTGCCTTGGCGATCGCATCCGACGACAGTCCGATCAGTTCGCGGCCTTCAAACTTCACCGAGCCGGTACGCTTGGCGACGATGCCCATGATCGACTTCATGGTCGTCGTCTTGCCCGCGCCGTTGCGGCCGAGGAGCGTCACTACCTCGCCTGCGTTCACGTGCAGCGTCGCACCATGAAGAATATGCGACTCGCCGTACCAGGCGTGCAGATCGTTGATTTCGAGCAGCGGCCCCGAAGCGCGATCAAGCATGGCCGGTTCCCATATAAGCTTCGCGCACCTGCGGATTTTCCGAAACGGTCTTGTAGTCGCCTTCCGCCAGCACGCGCCCGCGGGTAAGCACCGTGATTTTGCTCGAAAGGTTGGAGACGACGCTCAGATTGTGCTCCACCATCAGCACGGTGCGGTTTACCGACACCGTCTTGATGAGGGCCGCGATCCGATCGATGTCCTCGTGACCCATGCCTGCGGTCGGCTCGTCGAGCAGCATCATTTCCGGATCGAGCGCGAGTGTGGTTGCGATTTCCAGCGCGCGCTTGCGGCCATAAGGAAGCTCTACCGCGGGCACATTTTCGAAGGCCGAAAGGCCGACATCGTTGATGAGCGAACGGGCGCGCTCGTTATAGACATTCAGCACCGCGGCCGACCGCCAGAAATCGAAGGAACCTCCGCGCTTGCGCTGGAGGGCGATCCGCACGTTCTCAAGCACTGTCAGGTTCGGGAACACCGCGGAAATCTGGAAAGAACGAACGACCCCGAGCCGGGCAATGTCGGCCGGGCGAAGCTGGGTGATGTCACGTCCATTATATTTGATGGTGCCGCGGGTCGGCGTCAGGAACTTGGTGAGGAGATTAAAGCAGGTCGTCTTGCCGGCGCCGTTAGGGCCGATCAGGGCATGAATCGTACCGCGCTCTACTTTCAGATTGACGCCGCTCACCGCGACGAAGCCCGCAAATTCCTTGGTCAGATTTTCCGTTTCGAGAACGTACTTGTCATTCATACGCAGCAAACCTACCCCTGCACTTGCTATCTTCTGGTCCGACGTAACCCAGCCAAAAATCTGCCGCGCTGCCGCAGTTTCTCCGCCCAAACACACGCTCTTTGTTCCGGAAGGCGTGCGGAAAGCTTCTCCCCCGCTTCCCTCAACCCCCGGAAACCGCTTATTTTTTGGCTGCGCCCGCCTTGTTGGGCCGCACCCGGCGCAACCCAGATGCGCAACCGGGTACTAGAACACGGTCATTTCGGTTTGCCGTCAAGGGCTTTCCGGACAGGCGAGGAAAAAGCCGCGATCGACTTTCG
>CAUJKG010000408.1 GCA_963205465.1 Pseudomonadota bacterium
GATGACGCGGCCGAGGTTCGCGCGCTTCTGCAAGTATACGCGCACGAAGCCGCTCCAGGCTTTGACCTTTTCCTTGGCCGCTTTGGCGTAGCCGTAGCCGGGCAGGTCCACCAGCACGAGATCGCCCTGCGACTTGAAGAAGTTGATCTGCTGGGTGCGGCCGGGCGTGATCGAGACGCGGGCGAGCGCCTTGCGGTTGGTGAGCGCATTGATCAGGCTCGACTTGCCCACATTGGAGCGGCCGGCGAAGGCGACTTCGATGCCCTTGGGTTTGGGCAGCGCGTCGGGTTTGTCGGCGCCGGCGAAAAATTCGAACTCGCCCGCAAAGAGCTTGCGGCCGGTTTCGATCTCGCGCGAGGTGAAGGTCATGCTCGTGCTTCCATCGCCTCGCGTTCAGCGGAAAGGGTAAGCCATTCGGCCTCGGCTTTCGCGAGCGCCTCGGAGGCGCGGGCGCGTGCCGCCCCGATGGAGGAGGCTTCGCGCGGATTGCGGGCATGCAGGTCGGGATCGGAAAGCTGCGCATCCAGCCGCGAGATTTCTTCTTCTAACTTCTGCACTTCGGTTTCGAGCGACGCGATCTTCTTGTTGAGATTGCCGGGCGAAGGCTTCTTCGCAGCGGCCGCCGCCGCGCGCCGTTCCTTGCCGGTCATGCGCTCGGCCCCGGAACCGCCGAGCACTTCGCGCCGATACTGGTCGAGATCGCCCTCGTAAGGTTTCACCGTGCCGTTGCCGACGAGCCACAAGCGATCGGCGCAGGCTTCCAGCAAATGCCGGTCGTGGCTGACCAGAATGACCGCGCCCGGATAATCGTTCACCGCCTCGATCAGCGCCGCGCGCGCCTCGATGTCGAGATGGTTGGTCGGCTCGTCCAGGATCAGAAGATGCGGCCCGTGGAAGGCGGCAAGCCCGAGCAGGAGCCGCGCTTTTTCGCCGCCCGAGAGCTGCGAAACTTTGGTGTCGGCCGCCGTCGCCGAGAAGCCCATTTCTGCAGCGCGGGCGCGGATTTTGGATTCATGCGCACCCGGCATCAGCGCGCGGACGTGCTCCGCGGGTGAATGTTCGGGATTGAGTTCGTCGAGCTGATGCTGCGCGAGATAGGCGACTTCCATCTTGGACGCGCGCACCACCTTGCCGCCTTCGGGCTGCAGGCGTTCCGCGAGCAACTTCGCAAACGTCGATTTGCCGTTGCCGTTGGGGCCGAGGAGCGCGATGCGGTCGTCTTCGTCGATGCGCAGTTCGAGATTGCGCAAGATCGGCTTGCCCGGCTCGTAGCCGACCGAGACGCCGTCATAGACGATGATCGGCGGCGACAGCGTTTTTTCCGGGTGGCGGATCGAAATCGCGGCCGGTGCGTCTTCGATGTGAGACGAAAGCGGCTCCATCTTGGCGAGCGCCTTCATGCGTGACTGTGCTTGGCGCGCCTTCGAGGCTTTCGCCTTGAAGCGATCGACGAAGGCCTGCATATGCGCGCGCGCCGCGTCCTGCTTCTTGCGCGCCTTTTCGTCGAGCACGAGCTTCTCGCGCCGCTGACGGTCGAAGGAGGAGAAGTTGCCGCGATAGAGCTTCAGCTTCTTCTGGTCGAAATGCAGGATGTGCGAGACCGAGGTGTCCAGGAGGTCGCGGTCATGCGAGATCAGGATGATCGTGTGCGGATATTTCGCGAGATAATCCTGCAGCCACAGCGTGCCTTCGAGGTCGAGATAGTTGGTCGGCTCGTCGAGCAGCAAGAGATCCGGCTCGACGAAGAGAAGGGCCGCGAGCGCGACCCGCATGCGCCAGCCGCCGGAATAAGACGAGCAGGGCCGCGCCTGCGCCGCCTCGTCGAAGCCGAGCCCCGCGAGAATCTTCGCAGCCTTCGCCGGGGCGGAATAGGCGTCGATATCGACCAGGCGAATTTCGATTTCCGCGATCCGCATCGGATCGGTCGCGGTTTCGCGCTCGGTCAAGAGCGAGGCGCGCTCGGTATCGGCGGCGAGCACCCGCTCGATCAGGCTGTCGGGGCCGGCCGGCGCTTCCTGCGCGACGCGGCCGATGCGGGCGCGGGCGGGCTTGTGGATCGAGCCGGTTTCGATGTCGATTTCGTTCTCGATCGCACGAAACAGCGTGGTCTTGCCGCAACCGTTGCGGCCGACCACGCCGACATGCGCGCCTTCCGGAATGGATACCGAGGCGTGGTCGATGAGGAGCCGCCCCGCCACGCGGAGCGAAATATCGTCGAGAACGATCATGGCGGCAGCTTCTAGAGCAAGAGCAGATAGTAGGAAACCCGTTGCTCATGGTTCGAGACGCGCGGCTTCGCCGCGCTCCTCACCATGAGGTTTTGAATTACCTCATCCTGAGGAGCGAGCCAGAGGCGAGCGTCTCGAAGGATGAGGCTCAAAGAGCATGACCGGGACAAGCCCGGCCATGACGCAGTATTTGTCAGTTCGCTCGTAGCAAGCCGCCTAATTGTCGTTTGCGGCTTTCTTCTTCGGGAAGATGCCCCGCAGGTTGTCCCAGAGTTCGATCTTGGCGCCGTTGCGCTTCATGATCACGCCTTGCTGCAACACCGACAGGAAGTTGTTCCAGGTCCAGTAGATCACGAGGCCGGCCGGGAACGAGGCGAGCAGGAAGGTGAAGATCACCGGCATCCAGTCGAAGATCATCTTCTGCGTCGGGTCCGGCGGCGAAGGATTCATCTTCATCTGCGCCCACATCGTGATGCCCATCAGGATCGGCCAGATGCCCAGATGCAGGAACTGGCCGAACACCGGGATCAGGGTCGGATCGAACGGCAGGAGCCCGAACAGGTTGAAGAGGTTGGTCGGGTCCGGCGCGGAGAGATCGCGGATCCAGCCGATGAAGGGCGCGTGACGCATTTCGATCGTCACGAACAAGACCTTGTAGAGCGCGAAGAACACCGGGATCTGGATCAATATCGGCCAGCAGCCCGCCAGCGGATTGATCTTCTCGGTTTTATAGAGCTCCATCAGCGCTTGTTGCTGCGCGACCTTGTCGTCGGCGTGGCGCTTGCGGATTTCCTCCATCTTCGGCTGCACCATCTTCATCTTCGCCATCGAGGCGTAGGATTTGTTGGCGAACCAGAAGAAGAGGATCTTGATCAGAATCGTGACGATCAGGATTGCGTAACCGAAGTTGCCGGTGAGCCGGAAGAACCAGTCGATCACTTTGAAGAGCGGCTTGGTGATGAAATAGAACCAGCCCCAGTCGATCATCAATTCGAAGTTCTTGATGTTCTCGTTCTTCTCGTAGGCGTCGATGACCACGGTTTCCTTGGCGCCGGCGAACAGCCGCGACTGCGTCTGCGCCTTCGTACCCGGCGCGACCGAAATCGCATCCAGCAGGAAGTCCGACTGATAGGTCTTGGCCGGTCCGAGCGAGCCCGAGGAGAAGCGCGCGTTCAGCGTCGAGGTTTGCGGTGGCACCAGGGCCGCGGCCCAATATTTGTCGGTGATGCCGAGCCAGCCGCCGGTGGTCTTGAAGTTCTGCGCCGGCTGGTCGGCGATCTTCGAATACTGGATCTCGTGCAACTTGCCGTCGCCGGTGACCCCGATCAGGCCTTCATGCAGAATGTAATAGCCGAGCACTTTCGGCGTGCCGTGGCGCGAGACCAGGCCATAAGGGTGCAGCTGCACCGCTTCCTGCGTCGCGTTCTCGACCTCGTCGGCGATCTTGAACATATAGTTCTGGTCGATCGAGATGGTGCGGCGGAAGGTGAGGCCCTGGCCGTTGTTCCAGACGAGCTTCAGCGGATTGGCCGGCGTCAGCGCGCCGGTGTTGCCGGCATCGCGCGTCCAGACGGTGTCGGCGTCCGGCGTCTTCTGTTTCTGGTCGGCGGCGACCCAGCCGAACTCGGCATAGAACGGCAGCGGGCTTCCCGAGGGCGCCAGCAGGATGATGTTCGGGCTCTTCGGATCGACCGTCTCGCGATAGTCGTTCAGCGACACGTCGTCGATGCGCGCGCCCTTGAGTGCGATCGAGCCGCGGATGCGTGGCGTTTCGATCTGGACGCGCGCGCCGGAAGCGTTCAGCACCTGATCGCGCGTCATCGCGGCGGGCTGCTGCGTGGTGGCCTGGGTCGGCGGCGTCTGCGGCGTGTTGGGCGACTGCGGACCGGTATTGGTCGGCGTCTGCGGACCCTGCGGGCTGGTCTTGGTTTGCTGCTGCTGTTGTTGCTGCTGCTGGATCTGCTTTTGCTTTTCGAGCTGGGGTGCCGCGAAGAAATATTGCCAGCCGACCAGCACGATCACCGAAAGGACGATCGCGAGCAGCGTGTTTTTTTGGTCGGCCATATGCTTCTTCTCCGTCGCCGGCTTGGAAATTAGCGCCGGGCCTTATGGACTTGTTTGAGCGTATTTTCGAGACCGCCGAGAAGTTCCGGGAAGGCGGCGGTTAACGCGGCGCGGCGGGCGACGACTACATAGTCAAAGCCGGCTTTGCCTGCTTGCGGCAGAACGGCGCGTGCGGCGGCGCGAAGGCGGCGGCGGATCCGGTTCCGCTCGACTGCATTGCCGGATTTTTTCGTAACGGTGAGGCCGAGGCGAAACGCGGCCTCGTCCTTGCGGTCCCGGGCCTGCAACGAGAAAGGCGCGGCACTTGCCCGCGTTGCCTTGGCGGCGGCGAGAAAGTCCGCGCGTTTTACGATCCGGTTCATGAGGGGCGAGCCCGAACCGGGCGCCTGATTACGCCGAGAGACGCTTGCGTCCGCGACGGCGGCGGGCGGCCAGCACCTTGGCGCCGCCAAGGGTCGCTTTGCGCGCGCGGAAGCCATGCCGGCGCTTGCGGACGAGTTTGCTCGGTTGATAGGTCCGTTTCACGGGGCTTACTCCGCCTAAGTATCGCAGCCAGGGGCTACTTCAGAAAATTACGCGGCTCGGGCCGAGCGACGGGATAGCCCCGCTTGCCGGAGTCCCTCAAAAAAAAGGCCCCGCGGCGCTATGGATCATCCCAAGCCTGCGCGCGGGGCGTATAGGGGCCCCCCGCAGGGAAAGTCAATGGAAACAGGCCGTTTTACCTAGCCGTAGCGCGGTTTTAGCGCAAAGGGAGAGGGAACCCCGGCCCCTTCATTTCCGCGTAATCCGGGCACGACACATTGTATAAGGCGCGAGGGTCGCCGGGTTAAGGGAACAAGTGCCCGAGAAAAGGCCGCTTATGGAACGTTCTGCCGGCAGGCCCGGCCGCCGCGCGCTCATTCTGCGCTATTTGCCGCTAGTCTTGCTGCTCGCGGGGGCCCTGGCCGTCTTTGCGCTGGGGCTGCATCGCTACATTTCTATGGAAGCGGCGATCCGCCATTCGGAGGCGCTCGACCGGCTGGTCGAAAGCCATCCCTTCGCGGCTTTCGCGATCTATGCCGCGGTCTATAGCGCGGCCATCGTTTTTGCCGTGCCGGGCGCGGTGGTCTTCACCATGTTCGGCGGTTTTCTGTTTGGCACCTTCTTCGGCGCGCTCGGCGGCATTCTCGGCTCCACGCTCGGCGGCATGATCACGGTGCTGATCGGCGGCGCTTCGCTCGGCGCGAGCCTGCAGCAAGCGGCGCTGCCGCGCTTCCAGAAATTCGCGCAAGGCTTTCGCGACGGCGCGTTCGGCTACATCGTGCTTTTGCGGCTCATTCCGGTGGTGCCTTATATTGCGATCAACGTCGCCTCCGGGCTGTTCCGGGTGCCGCTTGCGACCTTCATCGCCGCGACCGCGCTCGGGATTGCGCCGATCGCCTTCTGCTTCGGCTTCATCGGCTCCGGGCTCGATCAGGGTTTCGAGAAGCAATTGCAGGCGTTCCGCGCCTGCGAGGCGGCGGGACAGGCGGATTGCCGAATCGAATTCGATCCGATGCTGTTTCTTTCGCGCGAACTGATCATCGGCCTCGCCCTGTTCGCGCTCCTGGTGCTCGTGCCGCTGATCTTCCGCAAGCGCCTGGCGCGGCTGCGGCGCCCGCAGGCAGAAGAAGGCGTTAAGCCTTGAGCAGCGCGTGAATTGACCTCTTCCGGGGCCCGTCGCATGGTGCAGCCATGACCGAACAATCTGCCGGCAACAGTGGCGCTCCAGCCAGTGCGAACCCGCCATTTCGCGTGGGTCTTTCCGGCAAGCTTTTGCTGTTGACGATTCTCTTCGTGCTGCTCGCGGAAGTGCTGATCTACGTGCCGTCGATCGCGAACGTGCGCACGATGTGGCTCAAGGATCGCGCCGCGACCGCCCGGCTGGCGGTGCTCGCACTCGATGCCACCCCCGACAACATGGTGCCGCAGGAACTGGCGAAGCGCCTGCTCGACGGCGCAGGCGCGACGGCGGTCGCGGTGAAGTTTGGCAATACCCGGCGGCTCCTGTCGGTTTCGGAAATGCCGCCGGCGGTGCAGGACAGCATCGACCTGCGCGACTACTCTTATCTCGCGTCGATCATGGATGCCTTTGCGACGCTTGCCACCGGCGGCAACCGCACCATCCGCGTGCTCGATTCCGCGCCGATGGGCGGCGAGTTCATCGAAGTCATTCTCTCCGAGCGGCCGCTTTACCGCGCGATGCTCTCCGCTTCGCAGAACATTCTCTGGGTGTCGCTCATCATCTCGGTCATCACCGCGATGCTGGTCTATGCGACGCTGATCTGGCTGTTCGTGCGTCCCTTGCGCAACCTGACGGAGCAGATGATGCGCTTCGCGCAGAACCCGGAGGACGCGAGCCGGATTCTGTCGCCGTCGCGCCGCGCCGACGAGATCGGCGTGGCCGAGCGCGAACTCGCGCGCATGCAATACGAACTTTCGCAGACGCTTTACCAGAAGAGCCGGCTCGCTTCGCTTGGCCTTGCGGTGTCGAAGATCAACCACGACCTGCGCAACCTGCTTTCGTCTGCGCAACTCTTGTCCGATCGCATTTCCGGCTTGCGCGAGCCGCTGGTGCGCCAGATCGCGCCGAAGCTGATGCGCGCGCTCGACCGCGCGATCTCTTATTGCCAGCAGACGCTCGCTTATGGCCGCGCGCAGGAGCCGCTGCCGATGCGCAAAAGCGTCAGCGTCGAGCATCTGGTCGAGGAAGTGCGCGATACGCTGAACCTGAACGAGACGAGCCAGGTCGGCTGGGTGCCTTCGATCGAGCGCGGCCTGACGATCGATGCCGATCCGGAACAGATGTTTCGCGTGCTGCTCAACTTGTCGCGCAACAGCATCGAGGCGCTGCAGACGCGCGTGCCGAACGAGCCCGCGCGCGATCAGGTGCGCGTGGTCGGCCGGCGCGAGGGCGGGGTGGTCGTGCTCGAAGTCGCCGACACCGGCCCGGGCCTGCCGCCGCGCACGCGCGAACACTTGTTCGAGCCCTTCCATGGCTCGATGCGCTCGGGCGGCACCGGCCTCGGCCTTGCGATTGCCGCCGAAATCGTCCGGCTGCATGGCGGCGACATCAAACTCCTGGACGACACCATCGGCGCGGCGTTCCGGATTTCGATTCCCGACCGCCCGGCAAGGCTCGAAAACTATCGGGAGAAGCGGCTCCGCGCCTGAAGCGGTCCCGCACACAGGCTGGTTTTTGCGCGTTCCTGCGGATTTCGCTCCCGGCAGAGCCGCCATTCCGCTGCCGCCGCTTGCAAATACCGGGCGAGGCAGGTAGTTCGCAGGGCCTAATTGCGCTCGTAGCTCTGCTGGATAGATCTCCATACTACGAATCTGGGGGTCGGGAGTTCGAATCTCTCCGAGCGCGCCATTTTTCTCCGGGAATGGCCGCCCTGAACAAGGTGGGTTCGAACCGCCGCGTTATTTTTCCTGCCGAAAAATAGGAAGTTTCAGGATCGGGCCGAACGGCCATGCCAGGCGGCAAAGGCTCCGGATGCCGGTTGCTCCTGCGTCTGCTTCAGCAGAGCGTTGAGGCCGCTACTTCGGCAGCCATCGGCTCCGGTGGATCGTTTCCGGCACCGCCTGCAATTATTGAAACGCAATTTAGGCGTGCGTCGGCGGCAGGGCCGCCAACGCATCTTTATCAATTCGGCAAGATGTCGCCGAATACCCAGGCCAGCGTTTCGTGCAGTCCCTTCGGATCGGCATTCGCAAGCAGCTGATTGCGAAGTTCTCGTTGCACGCCGACGGCATGATAAATTTCACCGAACTGGCGCGAGGTCAGTTGAATGCGCGCGGTGCGCAGATAGCGCTCTTTTTGATATGCGAGGAAAGCGTCTTCGATTGCCGCGTGGCGATCGACCATATCGGCGAGAACGATCGCGTCTTCGAGCGCCATGCAGGCGCCCTGGGAAATGTAAACGTAAGTAGGATGCGCGGCATCTCCGAGCAGCGTGACGCGGCCTTTCGACCACTCCTTCAGCGGCGGACGATCATAAAGCACCCATGCTCTCGACACGTCGATGTGTTCCAGCAGCGCCTTCACGTGAGGGCAGGCGTCGCGAAAACGCTCCATCATCATATCGCGGTTGCCGCGCGGATAGCCGTCCTCGAATTTGACGCTGGGGTCCCGATAGCTTGCGCCAATGTTGAAGATTTGATCGCGCCGAAGCGGATAGTGAAAGAAGTCGAGCTCCGGCCCACCCCACATCGTGACGGACTGGGAGTAGAGTTCCTGCGGAATTTCTTTGACCGGCACGACACCCCTGCACAGGACGTAGCTATCGGTTGTGGGCGGAGCACTGCCGAACAAGGTAGCGCGGCTTTCCGACCACAGGCCGTCGGCGGCCACCATCGCGCGGCCCTCATAGGTCGAGCCGTCCGCGGTCGTGACGACAACCCGGTCATCCGCTTCCTTGAATTTCACCACTTTGCTGTTGGTCGTAAGGGTCACCAGCGGCGAGGATCGGCAGCCGTTCAGAAGGGCTTCCAGGATGTCGCCCCGGTGCAGCAACGCATAGCGGTATCCGAAACGGGCGACGAATTCGTCGTCGATCGGAGACTGATAAACCGCTTTGCCCGTCAACATGTCGCCCAGAACCAGCTTCTCCGGATAGGCGGCGTTTTTCTGCACGTCTTCCAGGACGCCAAGTATCTTGAACGCTTTGAAAGCGTTCGGCGGCATTTGAATCCCGGCGCCGATTTCCTTGAGCTCCGGCGCCTGTTCGAGAATCTGCACCGCATAGCCTTTACGCGAGAGCGCAAGAGCGGTGGCTACGCCGCCGATGCCACCGCCAACGATAATGATGGGCAGCGTGGTGTTGTCTTTGCTGGGCATTTCAATCGTCCTGGTGTTTCCTGCAGAGGAAAAGATTAAGGTCTGGCGGTGGGGGAGATTTTTTCGTCCTTCACGTCCGCTTCCTGTAGGCGCGGATCTCTGAGGTTGGCCGGTCCGTTGCCGCCGCCGCCAGCCGTGGTGACGACGACACGATCGCCTTTTTGAAGAACCGCCATCATCTTGGAAGGAATCTCTTCCGTTTGACCGTTGGTTCGGAAGATTTGCGAGATCGCCATCGCGCCGGCCTCGCCGCCATTGCTTCCGCTTGCGGCGCACATGTGCCGTTCGCCGCGATGCGTGAAGCGGACTTCGCCTTCGAGCACTTCATATTCCTTTACGATGCCGAGGCCGCCGCGTTGCTTGCCGGCGCCCCCCGAACCCGATCGCAGCGCGACCTGATGCACCCTGATCGGCGCTTCCATCTCCATCGCTTCGACGGGCAGGTTCATGCAGTTGGAGACGTCGGTTTCGATGACATCGACGCCGTCCGAGGTGAGGCCGGCACCGCTGCCGCCGGCGACCAGTTCTCCGACGACAAAGGATTCGCCGCTTTGGCGTAAGCCGCCGAACATGATCGCCAGCATTTCGCCGGAAGAGTCCGCCGGAACGCGTTCGGGAACCGCCGGGCGGAGCGCGCCGAGAATGCATCCGGCCATGCGTTTGATGGTTGCGGTGCGTGCATTGACCGGGGCCGGCTCGACCGGGTTCACGATCGAACCGACGGGCAACTCTAGCGAGATCGGGCGGAAGCAACCGGCATTGGTCGGGATATTGGGGTCGGTTACCGCGCGGATCGCAAAACAGGCGGCGGCAAGTGCGCCGGACGGCACGGCATTGAACGGGCCGCGCACTTGCGGGGAGGAGCCGGTGAAATCGACGTGGAAGTTTCCATCCTTGATGGTAACCGCCACCTGAAACTTGATGCGCTTGTCCAGTTCGATCCCGTCGTTATCGTTATAGTCGACGTAGGAGTAGGTTCCTTCGGGGATCGAGCGCAGCGCTGCGCGCGTCAGCTGCTCCGACTTTTCGAGCAGGTTCTCGAAGATCGCGCCGACCAAGTTGTGGCCGAGCGCATCGACCAGTTCGCCGACGCGGCGCGCGCCGACGTTGCAGGCGGCAAGTTGCGCGTTCAGGTCTCCCATGACGGTGTTCGGGATCCGCACATTTTGCCGGATGAGGGAAACGAGCGTCTCGTTGTATTCGCCGTTCTCGCGGAAACGCAGCGGCGGAATCCGCAGGCCCTCCTGGAATATTTCAACGGCGTTGGTCGGCACCGAACCGGGCGACATGCCGCCCATGTCCTGATGATGGGTCATCGCGGCCGAAATCGCGACGACACGGCCGTCTTTTGCCACGATCGGAGTCACGATCGCGATATCCGGAAGATGCGTTCCGCCCTGATAGGGCTCGTTCATGATGAAGGCGTCGCCGGCTTTCATCTTCGCAACCGGGAACAGCTCCAGGATTTTTGCGACCACGGGAATGAGCGTGCCGAGGTGCACCGGGATCGCGCAGGCTTGCGCCAGCGTTTCGCCTTCGACGGTGAAGAGGCTCGCGGATGCGTCGAGCCCTTCTTTCACGATCGGGGAGAAGGAGGAGCGAAGCAGCGTTTGCTGCATTTCGTTGGCAATGCCGTCCAGCTTGTTGCGGACGACCTCAAGGGTAATCGGGTCGAGACCCCCATCGCGCTGTTGCATTGTTTATCCTTTCGTCAAGATGACATTGGCGGCATCGTCGACCACGCCGTTCCAGCCCGGTTCGACCAGGGTTGTGGTGTCGGACTGCTGCACCAGAGCGGGGCCGGAAAATTTGAATCCCACGGGCAACGCTTCGCGATTGAGCACGCGCGCTTCCACGGGCTGATCGAATCCGCTCACCCAGATTTTGCGCGTGCCAAGCTCGATGGGAGCGCTTGTGGGCGGCACCTTCATTTCTTCGATCGTATCGCTCCCGGCCGCCTGATGGATCGCGCGCAGTGCGACCAGCTTCGCCGGCACGCGCACTGCATGACCATAGATGCGGTCGTGCGCGATCAGGAAATCTTCGTAGAGCCGCTCCGCAAGACCGGGCGTCCTCGGATCGAAATTGATTTCGAGGGCGTAGGATTGCCCGATGAAGCAAACATCGGCGTAATAGGTGACGGTGACCTCGGCGCGCTGCACGCGCTCGGCTTGCATCAATTTCGAAGCTGCTTCGTCGAGCTGAGCGAGCGCTTGGTTGACCGCGTCCACGGAAAGCTGCGCAAGCGGCTGCGAAAATGCCGCCGATACTTCGTGCTCGATCGGGGCCGCGAGCAAGCCCGCGGCCGCCAATACGCCTGGAATGCGCGGAATGACGACTTTCGTCATTTTGAGTTCGGTCGCGAGCGCGGTTGCATGCAATCCGCCGGCGCCGCCGAGCGGCATCAATGAAAACTCGCGTTGATCCACGCCCTGCCGCACCGATACCGCCCGGATGCCTTCCGCCATCTGCGCGTTCAGAACCCGGTGGATGCCGAGTGCGGCCCGCTCCAGCGAAATGCCGAGCGGCTGCGCAACGTCTTTTTGTACGGCTTCGTGAGCCAGCGCCGGATTCAATTTCAGACTGCCGCCCGCGAAATAGTCGGGATCGAGATAGCCGAGCAGGACGGAGGCGTCGCACACCGTAGCCTGTTTGCCGCCCCGGCCGTAGCAAGCCGGGCCCGGCTCCGAACCGGCCGAATGAGGCCCAACGCGCAGGCTGCCGCCCTCGACGCGGGCAATGCTGCCGCCGCCCGAGCCGATGGTGTTCACGTCGACCATGGCGACGCGAACGGCGTAATCTCCGATGATGCCTTCGGGGCGGATCAGGGGCTTTCGCTTGCTGATCAGCGCGATGTCGGCAGAGGTGCCGCCGATATCGATCGTGATGATGTTTTCCGCGTTTGCCGAGGTGCCCGCGATCTTGCCGCCAACCACGCCGCCGGCGGGCCCCGACAAGAATAGCCGGATGGGACGCATGCGCGCGACCTCGGAAACGGTGAGACCGCCGCGCGACTGCATCACCTGCAACGGAGCGCCGACCCCTTCTTCTTTCAGCGACCGCTCGAGATTCTCCAGATATTTGGCGACGGTCGGTTTGACGTAGGCATCAAACGCCGTCGCAACGGTGCGCTCATATTCGCGAAAATGCGGGTCCACTTCCGAGGATATGGAAATGGCAAGGTCGGGATACCATTCGGAAATGAGTTGCTTGGCGCGCCGCTCGTGAGCGGGATTTGCGAACGCGAACAGAAAGACGATTGCGATCGACTGCACGCCCTCTTTTACGAGTTTATCGACCGCATGGCGTAACGCGCTCTCGTCGAGCTTGGTCAGTACTTCGCCGCTTGGCGCTACGCGCTCGCTGACTTCCTGCCGGAAGCGGCGCGGCGCCAGAAAGACCGGCGGCTGCGGTTCCAGGACGACATCATACATCTGCCGGCGCGACTGCCGGCCGATCTCCAGAATGTCGCGAAAGCCTTTCGTCGTGATGATCCCGATCGCAGCTCCCTTGCGTTCGAGCACGGCGTTGGTTGCAATGGTGGTGCCGTGGGCGAATTTCACCAGATCGTTCGGCTGCAATCCCCAGGTGGATTGAATATGCTTCAATGCGGCGACCACGGCTTCGCTGGGGTCTTTCCGCGTTGTCGGAAGCTTGAAAAACTTGATGTCTTTGCCGGGCTCTCGCATCACCACATCGGTGAAGGTGCCGCCGATGTCTACGCCAATTTCCAGTCGTCCGGTCATTGCGGTGCTTAGCCTCATTGAAAATATCTGAGAGAATTTTCACTATGAGTGATAATTTGTCAACGTGACCTTGGATAATTATGAACTCCTCCTGCAGTCCTATGTCGCCGCCCGTGAAAGTAAGAGCTATGGCAACTGATCTCGAGCTGAATCGGGAATTAAGCCTTGGGAACGATGCGTGGATCGGTGCGCGGCTCCGGGAGCTACGCAAGGATCGCGGCTTTTCCATTCAGGAACTTGCCGACAAAGTATCGCTTTCGATCGGCATGATCAGCCAAATCGAGCGGGGCATCTCGACCCCGTCGCTGCGATCGCTGCGGCTGCTGGCGGAGGCGTTGGACGTTCCGGTTTCCTGGTTTTTCGCGTCTGCGAAAGGTCATGCTGCATCACGGCATATTGTGCGAAAAGCCCAGCGGCGCCGGCTCCGCGTGCCCGACGTCGGCGTGGTGCAGGAGCTGCTCAGCCCCAGCTCGGCGTCGAAGATCGAGATCTATGAGGTCACGCTGGAGGTCGGCGGAAACTCTGGGCCGGACGCCTATACGCATGAAGGCGAAAAATACGGCCTCGTGATCGAAGGGGAAATGCAGCTGCGGATCGGCAATGACGTTCATACGCTGGAATGTGGCGACAGCTTTCACTTTCCGAGCACGCAGCCGCATCGTTTGGAAAACGCCGGAACCGGCATCACCCGCTTCGTCTGGATTGTCGCGCATGACGACGCCAAGGCCGCGCGTAAAAAAAAGGCGAGTAGTTCAAAGGCGTCGCCGCGGAAGGGAGCGGCTGGCAAGCCGGATTATTATCGCGGCGGCTCGTAGTTGCAGACATAGGATACGTCGCGCGGATGAATGGGTTTTCCGCAGCACGAGCAGACCGCGACGGGAGTAACCGCGATTCCCGATGGATGGATGAAGTCGAAATGACTGCGGTCGGGGCGGCTCACCCACTTCTCGCCCCACACCTTCATGAGAATCATGGGCCCGTAACTATCGAGACCCATCTTGGTGAGGTTGTATCCTCCGCGCGCGTCGTTCTTTTCGACGAAGCCTGCACGAATAAGATTGTTGAGCCGTCCCGACAGTACGCCCGGTCCGATTTCGAGGTTGTTCATGAAATCGTCGAAGCGATGATTGCCGTGGAACAGTTCCTGTAAGACCAGGAAGGTCCAGCGGTCGCCGACGATCGACAGCATCCGCTCGACGGAGCAGGGGCGCTTGCCTTGTACCGAGCCGTCCCAGGTCGAGCGTCTTTGCCGTTGTGTCCGCTTCGGCCGCGGCGTCCAGTAATCCGCCGGGATGCGAACCCTGATCTTCTGCGCGTCCAACAACTCTCCGTTTTCCGCCCAGACGATCTTGGCCGAGAACCATGAGCGGCAGTTCTTGTGGAACAGCGCGAGCGGCGGCGTGTCGTCGCCGCACAACCATTTGTCGCCGAACGACATCATGCCGAGCGTGATCGGATAGACGTCCATGCCGCGTTCGGTCAGCCGGTATTGCTTGTGGTGGCCCGCTTCGCCCACTCTCTTGAAGATGCGGTTCTTCTCGAGCCGCAGCAGCCGCTTGGTCAGCGTCGCCCTGGGAATGCCGAGCTTTCGCTGAAACTCGGCAAAGCGGCGCGCACCGAAGAACGCTTCGCGGATGATGAGATAGGTCCACGTATCCGCAAGAATTTCGATGGTTTCGGTCTGTGCGGAATGCCGGACGAAACCCTTCGGAGAATATTTATCCGCACGGGTTTCGTATCTGACAATAACCGCGGCAGCCGATTTCACTTCTGTCTCTTCTTGTCTGGCGGCGGCCGATACTTATGAGGCCAGCGTCTTCGATTCATTCGCAACCAATGCAAGTTCCGCCTCGCGCATGCGGAAGTACTGCACCTTGCCGCTTGCCGTAGTCGGAAAGGAATCCACGAAGCGAACGTATCTGGGAATTTTGAACGTGGCGATCTTGCCCTTGCACAATTCCCGAATTTGTTCCGGAGAACTGCTGACATCGGCCTTCAACCTGATCCAGGCGCAGGTTTCTTCGCCGTATTTGGCGTCCGGAATCCCGAAGATATAGGCCTCCGACACTTGCGGCAGCGTGAGCAGGAATTCTTCCACTTCGCGCGGATAAATGTTCTCGCCGCCGCGAATGATGGTGTTCTTGATCCGGCCGACGATCTGCACGCAGCCGTCGGGCAGCATGACCGCAAGATCGCCCGAATGCATCCAGCCTTCGCTGTCGATGGCTTCGCGCGTGCCTTCCGGATTGCGCCAGTATCCGCGCATCACCGAATAGCCGCGGATGCAGAGTTCGCCCGGCGTGTTATGCGCGACCGCGCGATGTGTTGCCGGGTCGGCGACCTTCGCTTCGATATGCGGATGAACGCGGCCGACCGTGGTGACGCGCACATCGTTGTCGTCATCCGGCAGGGTCTGGAACGAGATCGGTGACGTCTCGGTCATCCCGTACACCACGGTGATATCCGGCATGTGGAGTACGTCGACCGCCTGGCGCATCGTTTCGATGGGGCACGGTGAGCCGCCCATGCAACCGGTGCGGAGCGAAGAGAAATCCGCCGTCTTCACGTCGGGATGAGAGAGCAGGGAGATGTACATCATCGGCACGCCGTAGAAGGACGTGCACTTCTCCTGCTGGATTGCGTCCATTACGATTTTGGGATCGAAGCTCTCGCTCGGCAGCACCAGCGCACTGCCGTGAGTGACGGCCGCGAGCGCGCCGAGCACGATCCCGAAGCAATGGAAGAAAGGTACCGGCAGGCAGATGCGGTCGGCCGGAGACAGGCGCTGCCGCTGGCCGACGAAATAGCCGTTGTTGAGGATATTGCGGTGCGTGAGCAGGGCGCCCTTCGGCCGTCCCGTGGTGCCGGAGGTATATTGCAGACTGCAAGCGAGATCGGACGAAATCGTCGGCTCGATGCTTTGAAGCGCCTCGCGCTGGTCTTGTCCGAGATTCAGGAAGTCATCCCAGAACATGCCGTCGGGATTCTTGTCGAAGTAGATGATCTCTTCGAGTTCCGGAAGTTCCGCGCGGATTTCGCCGAGCACGCCGGCAAAGGAAAATCCGCGAAACTCGCGGGACGCGAACACGATCTTCGCGCCGGAGTCGCGAAATACGTAAAGCGCCTCGTCTTTGCGCAGTGCCGGGTTCACGGTCACCACGATGGCGCCGATGCGTACCGCGCCGTGATGCGCGATCAGCCATTCCGCTCTGTTGGCCGACCAGATCGCAACCCGGTCGCCGGCTTTTACGCCGAGCGAGAGGAGCGCGCAGGCAACGCGATCGGCCTCCCGGTCGAGATCGGCATATGTGAACCTCTGGGCCTGGAACATGCTGACGAGAGCTTCCCGCGAAGCGTGGCGTTGCGCTGCCTCGCGCAACGCGGCGCCGATCGAAATTTCGAGCAACGGCTGATCGGCGGCACCGGAAACGTAAGAAAGCTGATCGTTCTGCATAGAATTGGCCTCTTTGCTTTGCGTTCTTCCGGTCAGGCTTTGGATACTTGAAGATAGCGATCGAGGGCGTCGCCTTCGGGGTCGGAATTGGCGGCTGCGCGCGCTCCGCTGACCTGCTTTGCTGCGGGCTGCCGCGAGCGGATTGCGGGGTCGACCACCTCGTTGAAAACGAGATCGAAATTGTGCACGCCGCGACGATAGGTTCCGCTGTAACCTTTCAGCAGATCCGCGCACTCCGCGACCTCTACACCGAAATCATAGTCGATCGATGCGGCTTCCTTGACGGCCTTGAGCCATCGCCCCGTGAAGGCTTCTTCCTGCGCGTAGCGCCACGAGCGGCGGCGGAAGATGCGCATCCGCGCGAGCAGACGCATCAGCGTAAATCCCGAGATCGTGTGGCTGCGGATGTGCAGCCCAACGTGAAAGCGATGCTCCAGTCCGCGCTTGCGCAGGAAAGACAGAAACGCGTTGCCCAGCGAAGGCGGCAGCAGCGCGCAGACTTCTTCCGGCCCCGGCTTCAGAAAGTCCGTGATGTGTACCGGCTCGCCGGCGCCAGCTTTGGTCTCGTTGCGGATGCCGTCGAAGCGATCCGCGCGCGTCTTCAGGTCGGCAACGCGCATGACGTCTTCGTAGGTCATGCGCAGCGCGAGGTAACGCGCGCCCTCGATCGTCAGCCTCCAGCCGCGTGCATCGCCGCCCGCGGCGCGATCGGCTTCGAGGATGGTCTTGACGCGCTCGAGATAAAGCTCGGCATATCGCTTGTCCTGATAGTCGAGGCAGCGGTCATATCCGTTTGCGATCGTGAATTGCGTTTCCAGCGGAAACTCGCTGCGGGCGATTCTGGCCGGCGTCTCGGCCGGTAGCGTCGTGCCTTTCGGCAGCGTTCCCTGCGCGGCATCAAATCCGAAACGATATCCCTGCAAGCTCGCGGAGACCGCTTTCCCGGATTCCTTGATAGCATTTTCGAAATAGGCCGGGTCGATACCGAGGGCGTTGGAGCCCGCGAGGGTACCGAGAATGACCGCGTTGATGACCGTTTTCGCTTCCAGCGCCGCTTGCTGCATGTCGAACACCAGCGCGCGTTTCGATATCGCGTGAATGGCTTTGAGCAGCGGCTCCGGATCGAAGCGGCCGTCCAGCATCACGATTTTTTCCGCGGTGGTATAAACGCGATGCGTCGAGGCGATCAGCGTCGTGCGCTCCGGCGTGATGTAGCCGTTCTGTGCCGCGCGCGCCGCTTCCAGAAGCTCCGACGCGATCATCACGTCGACCCGCCCGGGTACCGGTGTCAGCGCGAACACCGGACGGCGGTCATCGAGTTCGGCAGCCGGCTGCGGCAGATATTCGAGATAATAGGTGGTCGCGCCGGTGCGCTGCGCGACGCCGGGAATGGACGTGCCCTGTACGAGATAGCCGGCCGCGCGCAGCGCCGAGATGATCCAGCCGGAGAGCACGCCGCCGCCTTCGCCGCCCAAGGCAGCGATCAGGATGGAGCGGGTTTTCGTTGTGAAGGAATTCATGCCGCAACCTGCTGTCTCCGCTGCATGAAGCGGATGAACGCGCCGCGCATGCGCGCCATGAGCCGGTCGA
>CAUJKG010000409.1 GCA_963205465.1 Pseudomonadota bacterium
GAAAAGCGCCAGCTATTTTTTCTTCTTCTTTTGGGGTGAAGGCGGCGGCAGCACGACCTTCGGCGGGGCCGGCAGATACTGTGCGTCGAAGAATTCCTCGGGCTTGAGCTTGCTCTTGAAAGCATGGATCTGGGCGAGCTGCTCGAAGGTCGCCGCGAAACGGACCGGATCGACGCCCCCCACCGTCTCCGCCTTGGGATCGAACGGCTTCACGTTTTCCGCAAGCACGATTTTCAGCCGCTCCAGTTCCACTTCCTTGCGCGCGCCCGGCATGCGCTTCAGCACTGCCTCGATTGCTTCTTCGGGTTTCTGCAGGGTATCGCGTAGTGCCCGCACATAGGCGCGCAGGAAGCCCCTGATTGCTTCGGGCTGCTCGGCTTGAAATTTCGTGCTCGCCAGAATGGCGCTGCCGTAAAGCGAAATGCCGTAGTCCGACATCGAAAGTACGACGATATCGTCCGCCTGCACGCCGCGATCCTTCAGGTCGGCGACCGCGAAGGAATTGCCGATCAGCGCGTCGACTTCGCCGGACACCAGCATCGGCACCCGGACCAGGAGGCCGACATTCATCATGGTGATTTTCTGGGTATCGACCGCGTTGAGCTTGGCGAAGAGCGGCCAGAGCTGGGTCGCCGGGTCGGCGGCAGGGGCCGCGAGCTTCCGGCCTTCGGTATCCTTCAAGAATTGCACGCCACGGCTCTTGCGGCCGATCAGGGCATAAGTCGGCTTGTCGTAAACGATATAGACCGCCTCGATCCCGGTGGCCGGATTCTGGTCGCGGTAGCGGATCAGCGCGTTGATGTCGCCGATGCTCATGTCATGGGTCGTCTGCGCCGCGCCGTTGGCGAGCGCGAGCCGCGTAATGGCTTCCTGCGGGGAAGCGGCCGGCTCGATTGCGACCTCGAGGCCTTCTTCCTTGAAGTAACCCTTGTCAATCGCGAGGAAGAAAGGCGCGGCGGTGCCGTCGATGGCGCGCTCGAGACTGAAGCGGATCCGCGTCTCGTTCTGGGCGGACACGGGCGAACAGCAAAGCAGCGCAAAGCCTACGAGGAGCGCGAATAGCGCATTCCCCGCGCCCGGCCAGCGCGCATCTGCTCCCTGGTTTTTCATCCAGTCTCCTTGACGTGTCGCCTGGCGACAGCCGCAGCGGATTTTCGGTGCGGGCTGGCTCGCTAAGCTGTGCGAACTTCCCGTTTTTGTCGTCTTCGCCGCAGTTCGAAGCAAATCCCAACCGGCCACGAAGGGCAAGTGTCCTTTGCGCGAAAAGCACGCGACCACTCCCTCTGAACACGTGTTCATTGAATTCGTTTCAGGTGCCGGAACGCGAAACGACCCGGCTTGCCTTTACTTCGTCATGCGCGGTGCCTAGAGAGAGCGTCGAATGTTGCGCCGTCTTTATGACTGGATTCTCGCGCTCTCCGCGCGCCCGTCTGCGCCTTATGCGCTGGCGGGCGTTTCCTTTGCCGAGAGTTCCTTCTTCCCGATTCCGCCCGACGCGATGCTGGTGCCGATGTGCCTGGCGCAGCCGAAGAAGGCGTTTTTCTACGCCGGGATCTGCACCGTGGCTTCCGTACTCGGCGGACTGCTCGGCTACGCCATCGGCTATCTGCTCTATGAGTCGGTAGGAGCCTGGCTGATCCAGCTTTATGGCTATGGTAAGCAGTCGGAAGCCTTTCGGCAGGCTTATGCCGAGTGGGGTCACTGGGTGATTCTCGCCAAGGGCGTGACCCCCATCCCCTACAAGCTCGTCACGATCACCGCAGGCTTCGCCGAATACAATCTGCTCTGGTTCACCCTTCTTTCGCTGATCACGCGCGGCGCGCGGTTCTATCTCGTGGCGGGCCTTTTGTTCTGGCTCGGGCCTCCGGCCAAGGAATTCATCGAGAAGCGGCTGGAACTGGTCTTCACTGCTTTCATGATCCTGTTCGTCGTCGGTATCGCCCTAGCCGTATATCTGGCCTGACATGACCGGATACGCATTCGTCCTGATCGCGGGCATCTTCGCCGGGACGATCAGCGGCGTAATCGGAACCGGCTCCTCGATCATTCTCCTGCCTTTGCTGGTTTTCACCTTCGGGCCGTTGCAGGCCGTGCCAGTCATGGCGGTCGCCTCTGTGATGGTGAACCTTTCGCGTGCCGTCGCCTGGTGGCGGGAAATCGACTGGCGGACGCTCGCCGCCTATGCGATCCCGGCGGTGCCCGCTGCAGCCCTCGGCGCCCGCACGCTGATTGAGCTGCCGCCGGCGCTGATCGATACCTTCCTCGGCTGCTTCTTCCTCGCCATGATTCCCGGACGGCGTTTTCTCGACCGGCGCGGCTGGCGCGCAACATGGTGGCAGCTTGCAATCGCAGGCGCGTTTATCGGTTTCATCACCGGCATCGTGCTTTCGACCGGGCCTTTAAGCGTCCCGGTCTTCGCTGCGGCGGGGCTGTTCAAGGGTGCGCTGCTCGCAACCGAAGCAGCAGCCTCGCTCCTGATCTACACCACCAAGGTTTCGACCTTTCAGGCGCTCGGCGCGCTGTCATACGAAACCTTCATCAAGGGACTTCTGGTCGGCTCGACGCTGATGATCGGCACCTTCTTCGGCAAGTATCTCGTCATGCGTATGCGCGCAGAGACATTCTCGAAGCTACTCGACCTGATGCTGCTGTGTTCAGGATCGGCGCTGCTCTGGGCCGCACTTGTCGCCATCAAAAAGTGGTAGCTGCGGGAGCAGGAGTCCACTATGCAATGCTCGACGTCTTCCCAGCACTCCTGGACTTGATTGAAATGCCGACGATTTCCATCGGGATGCCGGTTTACAATCGCCCCGAACTCTTGAAGCAGGCGATTGATAGTCTTCTGAACCAGACGTTCAAGGATTTTGAAATCCTGATCTCGGACAACGCGTCCCCGAATCCGCTGGTGCAGGAAATGTGCGAGGAGTATGCGCGCCGCGATCCGCGCATCAGATACGTGAGGCAGCCCACGAATATCGGCGCATTCAATAATCTCAAATACGTCTACGAGAACTGCAATTCCGAATACTTCATGTGGGCAGCCGACGACGATCTGCGCGAAAACACTTTCATCGAGCGCGGCGTGAAGGCACTGAATGCCGACTCATCGAAAGCGGCATGGTTCTGCGAACTCGACGGCATCAAGTTTGACGGCACGCCTGCGCAGCATATTGCTTCGGTCAGTCCCTTCGCATCACGAGGCAACAAACGGATCGAACTGATCCGGTACATGATGGGCTCCGGGCCCAAAATGATGCTCGTCTATTCTATTTTCCGCCATCCGACCTTGCGCGAACCCATCGAGTTTCTGACCCATAATCATCAGATTCCCGGCGCGGACTTCGTGCTCATGTATGTCTATGTAAGCCGTCACGACATTACGATCGACGACAATGTCCTGTTTCACTATCGGTTTCATGATCAGGACCGGCAGTCGAGAGTGAAGGTGCCGAAGCGAATGTTCGCCAATCGCCACTTCGCCGGTTACTGGAACGGAGCAAGCTTTACGCCTTACCCCATAATGACGCGTTGCCTGATTCCGGTTCGCTATCTCGTCTATCTCACGAACAAACTGAGCATCAGCATTGGAAAACGCTGGCGTCGTCTGCGCCGCTCGTAAAGCCAGCGACGAGACACTGCCCCGCTCGGCATGCGGGGGCTAGCCCCTGCTGCCGATACGTTTGCGGACACTACCGCCAAGCTGCTGGAAGAAATTTCCGATCTCGGCCGCGAAACGATCGCCTGCGCTCACTTCCGCGGCAGCGCTCTCGGCATTTTTCTTCAGAATGAGCAGCGATCCCGCAAGTTTCTCGCGGCTGTAATTCGGATAGCGCGCGAGAAATCTATCGGCTGCCTGCGTTACGCCGGGGAATTTCGGCGCATAGTCATGCATCGCGACATAGCCGCCCACCTTGAGCATGCGTGTCCAGCTCAAGTCCCGCGTAACGTGATTGAGTTTGTGGGAGGCATCGATCAGCATGAAATCGAATTGCTCGCCTGCCGCTTCCGCTTTTCGGAATTCGCTCCAGCTGTCGCCCACGCGAAAATCGACTTCCGAGGGATCGACGCCCACCGAATGCAGGTTGCGCGCGACGATGCCCATCTGATCCGGGAAATATTTCATCGTATCGACCACGACGAAGCGGGGCCGCGTTTCCTTCGGATAGAGGGCCACCATTCGTTTCAGCGTGCCGCCGGCAGCGGTCCCGATCTCGAGATGCGTTCCAGTCAGGCTCGAGAACTGCAGCAGTGTGTCGAGCGCCTGCGTTTCCTCCGGCGTCATCTCTGCTTCGAGTGTAGTGGCGCTTGCCCGCATGTCAGCCTCAGGGCTTCACAATCACTGGACCGGGCGCGGCCTCAAGCACGAGCCGCCGCACAATACGTGGACCGGCGCCTTTGTTACGGCGCCAACAGCGGAATGATTTCATTATACGACCCCCCCGAGCAGCGAGAGGCCATAGCGCCTGCGATTGCATTTGGCAAAGGAACGGGGCATAGGCTGCCGGTCATGAACATCCTGCGGAAACTGGGGCTGATCGGCCCGAAAAAGCACGACCGCGAAGCGCTTGAAATCTACAACGAGCGCATCGGCTCCACGCGCCTCACCGAGCGCGACGGCGTGAAGGTCGTGGACTATCGCAAGGCTGACGGCAGCTTCGACTACGAAGCCTATAAGGCGATCCAGACCGCAGCCAACAAGGCGAAGATCGACTGGCGCTCGGTGCAACCGGAGAACATCGCGTTTCTTTGCCACGCGCTGACCGAACGCGGCGTGAAAATTCGCAAGGTACTTTGCCACGGCACGCGCAACGGCGCGGAGCAGAAGTTCTTTCACGAGGCCACCGGCGCGGAAGTGCTCGGCACCGAAATTTCCGACACCGCGACGCAATTCCCGATGACCATTCAGTGGGACTTCCACGAAGTGAAGCCCGAATGGCAGGGCGCATTCGACGTCATCTTCTCGAATTCCTGGGACCACTCCTACGACCCGAAGCTTGCGCTTTCGCGCTGGCTGACCTGCATCGCCAAAGGCGGCGCACTCGCGCTCGAATGGAGCAACGTGCACGGCAAAACCGAAGCCTCGCCGATCGATCCGTTCCGATCGAACCTGCCGGAGCTGATTTCTCTTCTGGAAACGCTGGTCGCGAACTCCGAATTCTCGAAGCCCGAAGTAATCCCGCTTCCCGACAATGATCGCGAGAAGCTCTTCGTCGCGGTATTCCGGAAGTAAGCCCGCAAAGGGCCTGTTGGCCTCATCGGGAAAGTTGGTGCCCCTAGCCGGAATCGAACCAGCACGGTGTTACCACCACCTGATTTTGAGTCAGGCGCGTCTACCAGTTCCGCCATAGGGGCACGTCTGGAACGGCGGCAGTTATAGCGACGGCGCGCGGCAGGGCAAGCCGTGAAAGCACAGCCGAATCCCTGGCCACGGAATGGACACGGAAGCCGCGCTTCATTACCTCTCCTGCCCATGATCGACACCCTCACCCGACCCGCCAACGCCGCCCTTGCCGCCGCACTCATCATGTTCGCGGCGCTCTGCGGCGCCTGGTACTTTCAGTACCAGCTCGGCTACGTGCCCTGCCCGCTGTGCTACCAGCAGCGCATTCCCTATTATTTTGCGATCCCCCTCGGCCTCCTGCTCGCGGCTTTCGCGCTGTACGGCGGCAACCGGCGCGTCCTGCGCCTCGGCCTCTATCTGCTCGCGCTGATTCTGCTGGCGAGCATGGCCTTCGGCATCTTTCACGCCGGCGTCGAATGGCGCTTCTGGGAAGGACCGACCACCTGTGCTGCCGGTCCGCCTTCGGCGGCACCGCTCGGAAATATTCTCGACGCGATCAAGAACGTGCGGGCCGCGTCATGCACGGAAGCGGCATGGACGCTGTTTGGCATTTCGCTCGCCGGCTATAACGCGCTGGTTTCAGCGGTGGCGGCCGTCATCGCTTTTGCCGGTGCACGGCGCGCATAGTTACGCTTCGAGTTCGGCGTCCCAATAGAGATAATCGAGCCAGCTCTCGTGCAGATAGTTCGGCGGAAACAGCCTGCCATTCTTGTGCAGGTCGTTCACGCTCGGCTGGAACGGCATCTGGTGCGGCCACATATTGGCGTGCGCCGGCATCTGGCCGCCTTTGCGCAGATTGCACGGCGAACATGCGGTGACGACGTTCTCCCACGTCGTCTGTCCGCCATGAGCGCGCGGGATCAGATGGTCGAAGGTGAGTTCTTCTCTCGTGCCGCAATACTGGCAGGAGAAGCGGTCGCGCAGGAATACGTTGAAGCGGGTGAAGGCCGGATGGCGCGCAGGCCGGACGAAACTTTTGAGCGAAACCACGCTCGGAAGCTGAAACTCGGCGGTGGGACTTCGGACCGCCTTGTCGTAATGCGCAACCGCGTTCACGCGATCGAGGAAGACGGCCTTGATGGTGTCCTGCCACGACCAGATCGAGAGCGGGTAATAGCTGAGCGGACGAAAATCCGCGTTCAGCACCAGCGCGGGCCAAGACCCCGGAGAAACGCCCGGCGTAGGACCAGAAGAAACAGCAGCGTGCAATGGCGACTCCCTTGGAAGTCCCCGCGGTCGCACCCCGCGTTCGTCAGAACCATATTCTACTGAGTCCGCGTCGGTTTTGTGAAGCGGCCTGCAATCATCGTCCCCGGAAGGCTTTTTGCAGGAAAGCACCCCCCAGCCGCAGGCCGTCGGCATCGATGCCGTGGCCAATCCCCTGGGAAAGGTGCCACTCGGTCGGAACCTCCATGGCGCCTAACCCCTGCGCCGACATGAACAGCGCTTGCGCCGGGATCATCTCGTCCTGATCGCCGTGCACGAGCAGCACGGGCGGCCGTGACTTGATCTCCTCTGCTGCTTTTGCCGCCACCGCCTCGTTCGAAGGCGTCACCAACACGCCGGAATAGCCGACAATTCCCGCAAGCGCCGGACGCCGGAGCCCGGTATGCAGCGCCATCATCGTGCCCTGGCTGAAACCGACCAGTGCCAGCGCCGAGCCTCCGAGATTGTGTTTTGCCAGTTCCGCGTCGAGAAATTCATCGAGGATGGGCCGCGCCTTCATGACGCCGCGCCAGCGCTCATCGGGATCGCGAAAAGTGAGACCGAACCATTGGCGGCCCGAAGGATAGCCCGGTACCGGCTCCGGCGCATGCGGCGAAACGAATGCCGCATCGGGCAGAAGCGCCTGCCACTCGCGCCCGAGCGAGATGAGATCGTTGCCGTCTGCGCCATAGCCGTGCAGGAACACGACAAGCTGTTTCGCGGTGCCGGAACGCGGCGCGATGCGGGGTCCGTCGATCATTCTTTCAGTCTCCTTGCTCGACCGGCACGCCGTCGCGCTTTTTCATCGCAGCATAATAGGCCCACAACAAACGCGCCGCTACCGAGCGGTAGGGTTTCCAGACCCGCGCGATCTTTTCAAGCTGCTTCGCATCCGGACGCACGCGCTTGCGCAGCATCATGCGCGCCGCCTCCTGAAGTGCGAGATCGCCGGAAGCAAACGCGTCCGCATGGCCGACGCAGAACATCAGATAGATGTCCGCGGTCCACGGGCCGATGCCTTTGACTTTCACGAGCTCGGCATGCGCTGCCTCCGCAGGCATATGCGCGAGCGCCTCGATGTTCAGATGCTCGTCGCGCACCGCGCGTGCGATGTTACGGAAGGTTCGGATCTTCGGCATCGAGAGGCCGGCGCGCTGAAGCTGCGGCGTGCGGGCTTTGAGGATCGCGTGATGATTGAGCGGCGAGAACTTTGTTTCCAGCCGCCCCCAGATCGCCGCGGCGGACGCGACTGACAGCTGCTGCCCGCAGATGATTCGGGCAAGCCCGGCAAAGCCGCCTTCGCGCCTGCGCATCGGCGGATGACCGGCAGCCACCAGCACCTCGGCAAAGCGCGGGTCGAGCGCGAGGAGCTTCTCCAGCGCTTCCTTCAAATGGTCTTCGGTATCGATACGGGCGGGCATTGCTATTTGCTTGTGAACAGACCCCATCCTTCGAGACGCCTTCTTGCGACGGCTCCTCAGGATGAGGTCTAACTTGTCTGGAATATATCCAGCCCCATCCTGAGGAGCGAGCGACAGCGAGCGTCTCGAAGGAGGAGGCTGCGTCAGAGCGCTCCATGAATCCACCCGTTTTCCGCTTCGCGCCCTCACCGACCGGGCACCTGCATCTCGGTCACGCGCTGTCTGCGCTGACGAATTTCGCAGCGGCGAAAGCGGCAGACGGCCGCTTCCTGCTGCGGATCGAGGATATCGATCCCACCCGCTGCAAGCCCGAATTCGAACAGTCGATCTATGAAGACCTCGCCTGGCTCGGGCTGGAATGGGAAACGCCAGTGCGGCGGCAATCGCAGCATTACGAGGACTACGCCGCGGCCCTCGGAAAGCTCGAGTCCGAGGGCCTGCTTTATGCCTCTTACGAAACCCGCGCCGACCTCGCCCGGCTGATTACCGGGCGCGATCCCGACGGGGGGCCGCGCTATTCCCGCGAGGAAGGGCTTGCGCCGGCGGAAGCGCGCAGCCGCGAAGCCCGCGGCGAGCCTTATGCGCTCCGCCTCGACATGCAGGAAGCGCTCTCACGCATCTCGATTCCGCTGTTCTGGAACGAAAGCGGAGCGAAGATCGCAGCAGAGCCCGCGCGCTGGGGCGACGTTGTGCTGGGCAGGAAGGAGATGCCCGCGAGCTATCATCTCGCCGTCGTACTCGACGACGCCTTGCAGGGCGTGACCCACATCGTGCGCGGCAAAGACCTGTACGAAGCGACAGCGGTACATCGCCTGTTGCAGGAGTTGCTCGGCTTGCCGGCGCCCGCCTACCGGCACCATCGCCTGTTGCTCGACGTACACGACAAGAAGCTCTCGAAGCGGGACAAGTCCACGACGCTCCGCGCGTTGCGCGCGGATGGCTGGACCGTGTCAGACGTGAGGCAGGCAATCGGTCTTTAACCTATCCCAAGCACAAACAGCCAAAACGACACGGTGAATAGCGAGAACGCCGTGGAAAGCGTAACCG
>CAUJKG010000410.1 GCA_963205465.1 Pseudomonadota bacterium
CGGAAGCGAAGGCGGAGGCGAAGCAGCATTACGGCAAAGACGAAGTGCTCACGCGCGACGATGACGTGCTCGACACCTGGTTCTCTTCCGCGCTGTGGCCGTTCTCGACGCTCGGCTGGCCGGACGAGACTGCGGAGCTCAAGCGCTTCTACCCAACCACCGTGCTCGTCACAGGTTTCGATATCATCTTCTTCTGGGTCGCCCGCATGATGATGATGGGACTGCACTTCATGAAAGAGGTGCCGTTCAAGGACGTCTATATCCACGCGCTCGTCCGCGACGAGAAGGGCGCGAAGATGTCGAAGTCGAAGGGGAATGTCATGGACCCCCTCGAACTGATCGACCAGTACGGCGCCGATGCGCTTCGTTTTACGCTGGCGGCGATGGCGGCGCAGGGCCGCGATATCAAGCTCGCGACCAGTCGTGTCGAGGGGTACCGCAACTTCGCGACCAAGATCTGGAACGCCGCGCGCTTCGCGGAGATGAACGGCGCGATGCGCGATGCGTCGTTCGATCCGAAATCGGCAAAGGAAACGCTGAACCGCTGGATTCTCGGCGAAGCCGAGAAGGCGATCCGCGAAGTCACCGGCGCGATCGAAGCCTACAAGTTCAACGAAGCGGCGGGTGCCGCCTATCGCTTCGTCTGGTCGATCTTTTGCGACTGGTATGTCGAACTCTCGAAGCCGTTGCTCACGGGCGCCGACGGCCCGGCGAAAACCGAGACGCAGGCAACGGCCGCTTTCGTGCTCGACGAAATCATCAAGCTCCTGCATCCCTTCATGCCCTTCATCACCGAGGAGCTTTGGCAGGTAAAAGGAGAAGAGGGCGAACCACGCCGGTCCATGTTGGCGCTGGCTGCTTGGCCTGCGCTTGCCGGCCTTGAAGATGCGAAGGCCGAGAACGAGATCGGCTGGGTTGTGGATCTGATTACGGCTATTCGCTCTGTCCGCATGGAGATGAACATAGCTGGCGGCACGCAGATACCGCTGCAACTAATTGCGAGCCCGGAGACCAAAGCGCGCGCGGAGCGCTGGATGGAAGCGCTGAAGCGTCTCGCGCGGCTTTCGGAGATCACCTTTACCGATGCGCCGCCGAAAGGGTCTGTGCAGTTGCTCGTCCGGGGCGAGGTTGCAGTGCTTCCACTCGCTGGCGTTGTTGATCTGAATGCCGAACGTGCGCGGCTCGAAAAGGAAATCGCCAAATGCGACACGGACATTCAGCGTGTCGACAAGAAGCTGGAAAACAAGGACTTTGTTGCCCGCGCGCCCGAGGAAATCCTTGAACTGGAAAAGGATCGCCGCCGCGATGCGGAAGAGCGCAAAGCAAAAATTCTGGAAGCGCTCGAGCGGCTGAAAGCGGCTGAATAGAAACTGCAAAACTATGCCCCCGGTGAGTTCCGCAAGCGTGGCGGTTGAATTTCGATTCTGATACGCTTTCGCGAGACTCGGAGGGGCCGGGCATGTCCGAGGAAGAACGCAACGTCGCGATCTTGAAAGAAGCTTATCGTCTTTGGCACGAGACCAAAGGCAAGAGCGTCAGTCATTGGATATCCATCTGCGCGGATGCGATCGAATTCGGTTCGATCGCACAGAACCTCCGCAGTGTGCCTTACATGACGACTTATGGAGACGTGACAGCGCTGGCGAAATATTTCGCCGGGCTTGCGCTCGATTGGGAGATGATCGAATTCCGCACTGAAAACTTCGTGGCGCAGGGCGAACGTGTGATCATGTTGGGGCGCTGCAGCTGGCGGGCGAAGAAGAACGGTATCGTCGTCTGGACTCCCAAGGCCGACTCCTTCCGCATGAAGAACGGCAAGATCGTCGAGTATTACGAATACTTCGACACCGCGCAGGTGCGCGACGCGATGCAGGGCTGACTGCCCCAAGATGGCCCCAATCCGGGCCGATGGCCAACTATACTGGAATAACCGGGGCCGCGCGCATGCTGGAGCAAGAACTCGTTCGCCAGGGAAACTGGCTATTTCGCTGGCGCTCCTATCTTCCGTTTCTGATCCTGCCGCTCGCCATTTCGTCGTTCCAGAACTCGACCTGGTTCATCGATGCTTTCGGCAACGGCGTGGAAGAGGCGTGGGACATCGCCTGCTACGGTCTTGCGCTTTGCGGCCTTGGGCTGCGTGTAGCGATTGTCGGCTTCGTGCCGGCAGGCACTTCGGGGCGCAACGCAGCGAAACAAAGCGCCGCCGCGCTGAACACGACTGGAATGTATTCGGTCGTCCGCCATCCGCTCTATTTTGCGAACTTCATTGTGTTCGTAGCCTTCATCCTGCTTTTCAAGAGCCTACTGCTTCTGCTCTTCATGGGTGCGGCCTATCTTGTTTATTACGAGCGCATCATGATGGCCGAGGAGAAGTTCCTCGAAGGCAAATATGGCGCGCGGTACCGGGAATGGGCGGAGACCACGCCGGCATTTCTTCCGCGTTTTTTCGGCTTCGTTCGTCCGGCACTGCCATTCTCATGGCGTTCGGCGCTGCTGCGCGAGTTTCATACGTTCTTTCTGATTTCGGCGGCGTTTGCGGTCGTGGAAATGCTGGAAGCGACCGTTCTTGAAGGAGAGAGCTTCGGGCAGTGGGTCACCGGCGAGCCGTTCTGGGCGGCCGTATTTGTGATCAGCGCGGCGGTCTATTGCACAGTGCGCACGATCAAGAAGCGCACCAACTGGCTGAACCAGGCGGGCCGTTAATTACCGCGGGAACGGTTTGCTTAAATAGCGAGAGCCTTTCACGCCGTATCGCCACGGCATATCGACGGCCTTCGAGATACCGATCCGCGGTCCTAAAACGAGCTCCGGTATCGCCTCCCGCGCGAAGACCTGAAATGGCGGGCGAGCGAGAGAAGCTCCATTGTGCTTCGCCCGTGTAATGCCGAGCGCCTCGCCCAGACGGCCAGGGCCGGAGCAAAGGAGCCGTTCGTCTTTGAGCCCGCGCCGCCGGCGCATCGTCGCCAGTCCGGCGGATGGTTCGAGCGCCCGGATCAGGATTCCGCTCGCCGAACCTTCCGGCTCACAGACGAAGTTCAGGCACCAGTGGATACCGTAGGAATGATAAACATACGCGTGGCCGGGTGGTCCGAACATCACTGCATTGCGTTCGGTCTTCCCGCCGAACGAATGCGCGGCTGGATCGGTATGGTGGTAAGCTTCGACCTCGACGATCGTGCCGCCGACTCCATCCACCAGGAGCGTTGCGCCGATCAGTTCAGGCGCGACATGGTGAACGCTGCGCGCGAAGAATGAGGGCTGCAGAGGCTTCAATTTTCTTCGATTCCGTTGCGATATGGCACCGCAGTGCAAAATTTATGTGGCGGTTTGGCCACAGTCCGGACTGTATCGTCCGGGCGGCCAACTTGCACCTATCTCGCGCCGCGATAGCGCCATAAACGAAAACGAATTCAACTCTGTAAGAGCCGTGCCGGGGGGCGCGGGCACAATTGCCTGCGGTTTGGTGCGGACGAGGCCAAAGTCAATGGACGCCAAAACCTTCGACAAATCGAAATTGCCCAGCCGCTACGTTACGGAAGGGCCCGAGCGCGCGCCGCACCGCTCGTATTATTACGCGATGGGCCTGACCAAGCAGCAGATCCACCAGCCGTTCGTCGGCGTGGCGAGCTGCTGGAACGAGGCCGCTCCCTGCAATATCGCGCTGATGCGTCAGGCGCAGGCCGCCAAGAAGGGTGTGGCTTCCGCAGGCGGTACGCCCCGCGAGTTTTGCACCATCACCGTCACCGACGGCATCGCCATGGGCCATGCCGGCATGCGCGCCTCGCTGCCTTCGCGCGAAGCCATTGCCGACACCGTCGAACTGACCATGCGCGGTCACGCCTATGACGCGCTGATCGGCCTTGCGGGCTGCGACAAGTCGTTGCCCGGCATGATGATGGCCATGTGCCGGCTGAACGTGCCGTCGATCTTCATCTATGGCGGCTCGATCCTGCCGGGTAAATTCCGCGGCCAGACCGTGACCGTACAGGACATGTTCGAGGCGGTCGGCAAGCATTCGGTCGGCGATATGTCGGCCGAAGATCTCGATGAAATCGAGCAGGTGGCTTGCCCGTCCGCGGGTGCCTGCGGCGCGCAGTTTACCGCGAACACGATGGCGACCGTTTCCGAGGCGATCGGTCTGGCGCTGCCGTACTCGGCGGGCGCTCCCGCACCCTATGAAATCCGCGACCAGTTCTGCACCGCGGCCGGCGAGAAGATCATGGAATTGATCCAGCGCCGCATCCGCCCGCGCGACATCGTCACGCGCAAGGCACTCGAGAATGCCGCGGCGGTGGTTGCCGCAACCGGCGGTTCGACCAACGGTGCGCTGCATCTTCCTGCGATCGCACATGAGTGCGGCATCAAGTTCGATCTTTTCGATGTCGCCGAGATCATGAAGAAGACGCCGTACATGACGGATCTCAAGCCGGGCGGAAAATACGTCGCCAAGGATCTCTTCGAGGTCGGTGGCATCCCCATGATCATGAAGACGCTGCTCGATCACGGCTATCTGCACGGCGACTGCCTTACCGTTACCGGCCGCACGATTGCCGAGAACCTCTCGAAGGTGAAGTGGAATCAGGATCAGGACGTGGTCTACCCGGCCAATAAACCGATCACGTTTACTGGCGGCGTCGTCGGCCTGAAGGGCAACCTCGCGCCCGAAGGTGCGATCGTGAAGATCGCCGGCATGGAGCAGGACAAACTCAAGTTCACCGGCCCCGCGCGTTGCTTCGATGGTGAAGAGGCCTGCTTCGATGCGGTGAAGAACCGCAAATACAAAGAAGGCGACGTTCTCGTGATCCGCTACGAAGGGCCGCGCGGCGGTCCCGGTATGCGCGAAATGCTTGCCACGACTGCGGCGCTCTATGGTCAGGGCATGGGCGGAAAAGTGGCGCTCATCACCGACGGACGTTTCTCGGGCGCGACGCGCGGCTTCTGCGTCGGTCACGTCGGCCCTGAAGCGGCAGCTGGCGGTCCGATCGGTCTTCTGAAAGACGGCGATATCATCGAGCTCGATGCGGTCAACGGCCTGCTCAATGTAAAATTGAGCGACGCCGAACTTGCTGAACGGAAAAAAGCCTGGATGCCGCGCGATAACAACGCAAAGTCGGGATACCTCTGGAAATATGCGCAGCAGGTCGGCAATGCGCGAGACGGAGCGGTGACCCATCCCGGCGGTGGTGTCGAAGACAAAACCTATGCGGATATCTGAGACGATACGCATTTCTTTTGCGATTGTGGCCGTGCTGTCCTGCGCGGGCAGCGCGGCTGCGCTCGACCCGGAGAAGCCGGTACCGCCGGCGGCCGCCGTACCGGCCAAGCCGATGGCGATTCTTGATGCGTTCAAGTCCGGCACCCAGGCCTTTATCGCGGGCGATCGCACCAAGGGGCTGACTGCGCTTCAATATGCGGCCGAGCATGGTCATGCCGGCGCGCAATGGAAACTCGGCCGCATCTATGCGGACGGCGATGGCGTCAAAGTCGATCCTTA
>CAUJKG010000411.1 GCA_963205465.1 Pseudomonadota bacterium
GTTTTGAGTGGAGCGACCGGCACATTGTCCACGAGACCGCCGTCGAAGGCCGGTCTGTCGCCGATCCTCATGACCGGCATGAAAGGGGGCACACCGCCGCTCGCGACAATGAGTTCGTGGAGTTCGGAAGCTTTCGTGAGATCCCGCACCCGAACAAACTCCTGCTTGATTCCGAGCTTGCGCCCGAAGTTCGGATGAACGGGATGAAACAGCTTTTTCTCGATCTGATAGGCGCCGATCCCGAGCGCTGCGCCGAACACGGGAGGCAATCCGCCCGGCAATCTCGCAATGCCGATCCGCACATCGCTCATCGATTGGAGCTTTTTCAGTGCAGCGTCATCGAACACGTTCCGCAGAAGATCCAAATACATGGAGCCGACCGGATAAAGCGGCTTACCGGCGCGCCAACCGCGGAAATCGAAATTGCGAAGATGGGGTCCGCAGGCTTCGATAACTGCCGCGCGCACTTGGTGACCCAGACCCAACAGCGAGTAGGAGAGGGCGAAAGCACCCGCGCTGACGCCCGCAGTCAACGGTGCACCAAGATCGAATTTTTCGTTCACGGCTTCAAAGAAGCCGCCTTGCCAATAGCAGCGGTTACCGCCGCCGGCGAATGCGAGCGCGTCGTACATGCGCGTTTCTCATACAACGGCGCCGTCGCTACACAAAATACGTTGGGTCTCGGTGCAGATGCTAAGATGAATGACGCGGAAAATAGTAATCGGCCTGATTCCGCAGCGCGTGGTAACACTCGCAGGCACATTCTTCGAGGCCGCTCCGGTCGAGAATTTCGATCTTGCCTCGTTTGTAGCGAACCAGTCCTTTGCTCTGCAGCCCTCGTGCCAGCTCCGTAACCGTCGTGCGGCGAACGCCGAGCATTTGCGCAAGAAACTCCTGCGTGAGCGCTATTGTGTCGCTGTCAAGCCGGTCTCGAGTTTGTAGAAGCCAACGGCAAAGCCGTGGGCGCGCCTCATGTAAAGCGTTACAGGCAGTCGACTGCTGCGCCTGATGCAAAAGCATTTCCTGGTAGCGGACGATACAGTCCCGCAATGCCGGGCTCTGCCGCACGGCCAGTTGAAGCTGTCGCGCTGCTAGCCGGCGTCCTTTTCCTGCTACCTGGACGACCGCGCGAGCCGTGGCCTTTCGTTCGCCCAGTCCGGCGACGGCGCTCACCGCGCCTTCACGGCCGACGGTGGCAGTCTCTACAGATTTCTCACCTTCCGAAAGGACGACGACGATTGAAACCATGCCGCTGTCCGGAAAATATACCTGATCGATCAACTCTCCCTGTTCGCAGAGGATGGTGCCTTGCTTGAGCGGCACATCCTTCAGATGCGGCTGCAGGAGCGCATATTCGTTTTCCGGCAATGACGCGAGCAGATGGTTGCGCTCTTCGGCTGGGGTCTTAAGCATCCGTTTCGGGTTCCTGACTCAGTTTTGCCGTGACCTGAGTGATGACACCGTTCCCAGGAGCCCTTTTCGAAAGCGGGCGAGGCCGCTCCCGAATCTTTCGATAGCGAAGGGACCTTACTGGGCACAATAATTCCCTGTCGGTCCGCTAGCGGACAGATGGGAACATCCATTACTGTCAGATCGCTAAGGCCAGATGGCACTGTCGATGAGTAAACCCGGAGCCCTTGTGACGGGTTCCCAACGTAGAACGGATACAAAAATGGTGCCGTATCTTGCCTTCGGGGATTCTGGATCCAAGGAAATCGAAACTGCGGACGGAACGATGCTATTCCTGCGCTATTGGCTTCCTCCTGCGGGACGAGAAACCAAAGGTGCGGCGTTACTTGTGCACGGGCTCGGCGAGCATAGCGGCCGCTATGGTCATGTAGCGCATAGGCTCAACCAACTCGGTCTTGAGGTCTGGGCACACGATCATCGCGGCTTCGGGCAGTCGGAAGGCGATCGGGCTAAAATTGCTGACAGCAATACGCTGATCCAGGACACCAAAGCAGTCTTCGATCTTCTGCAAGAGCACGCAGGCGCAAAGCCACCCATCCTGCTCGGTCACAGCATGGGCGGCGCAATTGCGGCGCGTGCGGTGACGGGAGGATGGATCACACCGCGCGCGCTCGTGTTGTCTTCGCCGGGCCTGAAGTCCTATCTCAATGCGCCGATGCGGTTTGCGGTTCGCTGCCTGGAGCGGATACTGCCAAACCTAGTGATCCCGCACGGTCTTCCGCTCGATAAAATTTCTCACGATCTGGAAGTGATCACTCAATCGCAAGGCGATCCATTGAACCATGCGTTGATTTCGCCGCGCATCACGATGTTCATCGTAACGGCCGGAGAAGCGGCGATCCGCGACGCCGGCAAGCTGACGGTTCCGGTTCTCGTGCAGGCAGCGGGCGATGACAAGCTGGTCGATCCGGAGGGATCGAAAGAATTCGCAGCGGCGGTTCCTGCCGGTTTATGCACGCTGAAGATCTATGACGGCCTCTGGCACGAAATTTACAATGAGCGCGAGCCGGATCGCTCCGTGGTGCTCGGCGATCTTGCCGATTGGGTATCGAATGTCGTGCTAGACTAACGTCACGCGAGTTCGTCCCGAGCCTGTGCTGCGATTTCATAGGACCGCTTTCGCGCTTCATGGTCGTAGATCTGCGCGGCAAGCATGATTTCATCGGCGCCTGTCATTGCGATGAAGTCCTGGAGCTTCGTTTTGACCGTGGCTGCAGAACCGACAACGGCATATTGCAGCGCGTGTTCTACGCCGGCCTTCTCGGCAGGTGACCAGTAGTCGTCGAGTCTGGCGGGTGGCTGCAAAAGCCCCGGCGATCCGCGACGCAGATTGACGAACTGGCGCTGTTGCGACGTAAAAAGCATCCGTGCTTCTTCGTCGGTGTCCGCAGCAAATAGGCCGATGCAGGGCATAAAGTAGGGCTTCTCTAGAAACTGCGAGGGCCGGAAATTCTTCCGGTAGAGATCGATCGCGGTCATCAGATAGTCTGGAGCGAAATGAGAAGCGAAGGCGTAAGGCAGACCGAGGAGCGCTGCGAGTTGC
>CAUJKG010000412.1 GCA_963205465.1 Pseudomonadota bacterium
CATCACCGAGCGCTCGCCCTATATCGTGCGCACGAGCTTCACGCTCGGCCAGTCGGCCGTAGTCATCGCGGACTGGGCGGCGCAGAACAACATCAAGAAAGTGGTGACGCTGGTCACCGACTACGCGCCCGGCCACGACGCTGAGAAATCCTTCGTCGAGCAGTTCAAAGCCAAGGGCGGCACGCTGGTCGAAAGCATCCGTGTGCCGATCCAGAACCCAGATTTCGCGCCCTTCCTGCAACGCGTGCTGGATGCCAAGCCCGACGCGCTCTATGTTTTCACGCCGTCCGGCGTCGGCTCGATCCTGATGAAGCAATTCGTCGAGCGCGGCCTCGACAAATCCGGTATCCGCCTGATCGGCACCGGCGACATCACCGACGACGACATCCTGAACGGCTTCGGCGATGCCGCGATCGGCGTCGTCACCGCGCACAATTATTCGACCGATCATCCTTCGGCGAAAAACAAGGATTATGTCGCCGCCTTCCGCAAGGCCGCGAACTTCCGCCCGAACTTTGCATCCGTCGGCGCCTATGACGGCATGCACCTGATCTACGAAGCGCTCAAGAAAACCGGCGGCAAGACCGATGGCGATGCTTTGATCGCGGCCATGAAGGGCGCGAAGTGGGAAAGCCCGCGCGGACCGATGTCGATCGACCCGGAAACCCGCGACGTGATCCAGACCATCTACATCCGCAAGGTCGAGAAGAAGGACGGCGAACTCTACAACGTTGAGTTCGCGAGCTTCCCCGACGTGAAGGATCCGGTGAAGGCGGCGAAGAAATAGGCATAGCCAACTCTCATGGTTCGAGACGCGCCGCGAATGCGGCGCTCCTCACCATGAGGGCTTTGCTTTCTCCATGACCCTCACCCTGAGGAGGCTCGCGCAGCGAGCCGTCTCGAAGGGTGAGAAGAAACGGCACGAGCCTTCATGCTGACCATCCTGTTCGACGGCATCGCCTACGGCATGCTCCTGTTCGTGATCTCCTGCGGGCTCGCGGTCACGCTCGGCTTGATGAATTTTGTCAACCTCGCACACGGGGCCTTCGCGATCCTCGGCGGCTATTGCGCCTATGCGCTGGTCAATCTCTACGGCGTGCCGTTCTTCGCGAGCCTGCCGGTCGCGTTTTTATTCGCGGCCATGATCGGCCTCCTCGCCGAGCGTACGCTCTATGTGCACTTCTACAACCGCAGTCATCTCGAACAGGTGCTCTTCACCATCGGCCTCGTCTTCATGGTGTCGGCGCTGGTCGATTACTTCATGGGCTCGCAGCAGCGCTTCATCAATCTGCCACCGTATTTGCAGGGCCGCTTCGACTTCTTCGGCATCGGCATCGGCAAATACCGGCTCCTGATCATTTTTATCTGCGCCCTGATCCTGCTCGTGCTGCAACTGATCCTCGGCCATACCCGCTTCGGCAGCCGGCTGCGCGCCGCGGTCGACGACCAGCGGGTGGCCCGGGGCCTCGGCATCAACGTGAACTGGGTCTTCGCGCTCACCTTCGCGGTCGGCTGCGGGCTTGCGGGACTTGGCGGCGCGCTTGGCGCGGAAATCCTGTCGCTCGAGCCGCACTTCCCGCTGAAGTTCATGATCTATTTTCTGATCGTGGTTTCGGTCGGCGGCACCTCGAGCATTACCGGGCCGTTCCTCGCTTCGATCCTGCTCGGCATCGGCGACGTCGCCGGGAAATATTACGCGCCGCGCTACGGCGGCTTCGTCATCTACACGATCATGATCGTGGTGCTGGTCTTGCGGCCGCAGGGCCTGTTCGCGCGCGGCCAGTCAAAATAGCCATGCACACGATCTCCACTCCGCAGGAAGCGACGCAAGCACTTGCCAAAAGGCGGGCATGGCACTGGCTAGAAGTTGTGTTCTGGCTTGCGGCCGCGGCGTCGGTGTTCCTGCTGCCGAGCCAACATTCATTGCTCACGCAGATCGCGATCTGGTCGCTGTTTGCAATCTCGCTCGATCTCATTCTGGGCTATGCCGGCATCGTCTCGCTCGGGCATGCCGCCTATTTCGGCTTCGGCGCTTACGTCGCGGCGCTGTTCGCGATTAATTACACCGGCGAGCCGGTGACGGGTCTCGCCGTCGCCGCGGTCGCTTCCGGCCTGCTCGGTCTCGTCACCAGCCTGCTCGTGCTGCGCGGCTCGGATCTTACGCGCCTTATGGTCACCCTCGGCATCGCGCTGGTGATGTACGAGCTTGCCAACCAGATGTCCTGGCTCACCGGCGGCGCCGACGGACTCACCGGCATGCCGGTGGATCCGGTGCTTGGCGTGCTGCCGATCTCGTTCCGCCCCCTGAATGCTTATGGCTACGTGCTCGCGGTTCTCTTCGTGCTGTTCGTCGTAGCGAGGCGCATCGTGCATTCGCCTTTCGGCATGTCGCTGCGGGCAATCAAGGGCAATCCGCTGCGCGCGTCGCAAATCGGCGTGCCGAACAACCTGCGGCTGATCGCGGTCTATTCCATCGCCGCGGCTTACGCCGGCATCGCGGGCGCGCTGCTCGCGCAAACCACGCCGGTGGTTTCGCTCACTTATATCGACTTCCAGCGCTCGGCCGACGTGCTCCTGATGCTCATCATCGGCGGCACCGGTTATCTCTATGGCGGCATCATCGGCAGCGCGCTGTTTCTGATCGCACAGAAATTCATCGGCAATGTCACGCCGCAATACTGGGAATTCTGGATCGGTTTCGCGCTCGTGGTAATCGCCTTGTTCGCACGCGACCGCGGCGTCTTCAGCATCTTTGAGCGCCTTCGCAACATCGTCGGCGGCAAGACAAAGCCATGAACGCGCTGGAAACCATCCATCTCGAAAAGCGCTTCGGCGGCATCGTGCCGACCAGCGACGTGAACCTCGTCGTACGCGAAGGCGCGCGTCACGCGCTGATCGGCCCGAACGGTGCCGGCAAGACCACGCTCATCAATCTTCTGACCGGCGTGTTGAAGCCGAGCAAAGGCCGGATCAAACTCGGCGGCGAGGACATCACCGTCCTCAAGCCGCACCAGCGCGTGGCGCGCGGAATTTCGCGCACCTTCCAGATCAACCAGGTATTTGGCGAACTCTCACCGCTCGAATCGATCGTGTTCGCGATCGGCGAACGCGAGCATCTCGGCACGCGATTCTGGCGCGGCTTCGGCAGCGACGACGCCATTGTCGCCGAGGCGGTCGCCATTGCCAAGCAATTCGGACTTTCCGATGTGCTGACCGCGCAAACCGCTTCGCTGCCCTACGGCAAACAGCGGCAGCTCGAAATCGCGCTCGCGATTGCAGGAAAGCCGCGCGTGTTGTTGCTAGACGAACCTGCAGCCGGCGTGCCGGAGGCGGAGCGCCACGAGATTCTAGAAATCGTCGCGGCCTTGCCGCAAGACGTCACCGTGCTGCTGATCGAGCACGACATGGACATCGTGTTCGGCTTTGCCGACCGCATCTCCGTGCTGGTGGAAGGCAAGCTCTTCGTCGAAGGCGAGCCGAAGGAAATCGAAAACGATCCGCGCGTGCGCGCGGTCTATCTCGGCGAGCGCGCCGATGGGTGAGATTCTCCGAATCGAAAACCTGCGCGCTGGCTACGGCGAGGCGGTGGTGCTGCCGGACCTTTCACTCACCCTTGAAGCAGGCCAGTCGCTCGCCCTCCTCGGCCGCAATGGCATGGGCAAGACCACGCTGGTCAATTCCATCATCGGCGTGACACGCCGCTTCGGCGGAAAAATCATACTCGACGGGAAGGACATCACAGCGCTCCGGCCCGATCAGCGCGCGCTCGCCGGCATCGGCTGGGTGCCGCAGGAACGCAACATCTTCAAGTCGCTGACGGTGACGGAAAATCTCACCGCGGTAGCGACGGATGGAAAGTGGAACGTCGAGCGCGTGTTCCAGCTATTCCCGCGACTGGCCGAGCGCCGCTTCAATCTCGGCAACCAACTCTCGGGCGGCGAGCAGCAGATGCTCGCGCTCGGCCGCGCGCTGGTGCTGAACCCGAAACTCTTGTTGCTCGACGAACCGCTCGAGGGCCTCGCCCCGATCATCGTCGACGAACTGCTCGCCGCGTTCCGCCGCATCATCCGCGATGAGAAGCTCTCGGCGATTCTGGTCGAGCAGAACGCGCAGAAAATCCTGGGCGTCACCGACCGCGCCGCTATCCTGGAGCGCGGCGTGATCGTGCATGAGGCGGCAAGCAGCGAATTGCGCAAGCAGCCGGAAGTGCTGGAAGGCTATCTCGGGGTTGGGAAGGCGAAGCGAACCTAGCGCTTTGCGCAATACATGGTCGTCCCCGCGAAGGCGGAGACCCATAATCCCGGTGCTGGCATTTGAATTCGGTGGTTATGGATTCCCGCTTCCGCGGGAATGACAGAAACTTTTACTCCGCCGCCTGCGGCGTACGGGCGTAAGTCAGCCCGAGCTTGTTCCAGACCTGGACCAGCGCATCGACCAGTTCGGCGATCAGCTTGTCGTCATGGAACGGCGACGGCGTTACGCGGAGGCGCTCTGCGCCGCGCGGCACGGTCGGATAATTGATCGGCTGAATGTAAATGCCGTGCTCGTTCAGGAGCATGTCGCTCGCCGCTTTGCAGAGTGCAGCGTCGCCGACCATCAGCGGGATGATGTGCGTATTGCCCGCCATCACCGGCAGACCCGCCTTGAACATTTCCGATTTCGCCCGCGCGACCTGCGCGCGATGACCGATCCGTTCGGTTTGCGAAGTCTTCAGATGCTTGATCGAAGCCGCCGCAGCAGCAGCGACCGCCGGCGGCAAAGCCGTCGTGAAAATAAAGCCCGGCGCGAACGAACGCACCGCGTCGCAAACCGCCTGCTTGCCGGTGATATAGCCGCCGACCACACCGAACGCCTTGCCGAGTGTGCCTTCGATCACGTCGACGCGGCTCATTACGCCGTCGCGCTCGGCGACGCCGGCGCCGCGCGGACCATACATGCCGACCGCATGCACCTCGTCGAGATAGGTCATCGCGCCGTATTTCTCGGCGAGATCGCAAATCGCGCCGATCGGCGCGACATCGCCGTCCATCGAATAGATGCTCTCGAACACCACGAGCTTGGGCCGGTCGCCCGCGCCTTTGAGCAATTCCTCGAGATGGGCGAGATCGTTGTGGCGGAAGATCATCTTCTGCGCGCCGGACTGGCGCACGCCTTCGATCATCGAATTATGGTTCAGCGCGTCCGAAAGGATCAGGCAGTTCGGCAAAAGCTTCGCGAGCGTGGCGATGCCGGTTTCGTTCGAGACGTAGCCGGACGTGAAGACCAGCGCGGCTTCCTTCTGGTGCAGGTCGGCAAGCTCGTTCTCAAGATCGACGATGTGCTTGCTGTTGCCGGCGATGTTGCGCGTGCCGCCAGCACCCGTGCCGCATTCGTCCGCAGCGCTCTTCATCGCCTCGATGACTTTCGGGTGACGGCCCATGCCGAGATAATCGTTCGAGCACCACACCACGATTTCGCGCTCGCCTTCCGGCGAATGCCAGATCGCGCGCGGGAAACGCGCATTGTCGCGCGCAATCGGGGTGAAGACACGATAGCGCCGCTCGGCATGCAGCCCGGCCAGCGCTTTTTCGAACAGTTGCGTGTAATCGGACGAATTCAAGATGGCGCGCTTTCGCGGTTCCGGCAGATCGAGCCGTACATTCCTATTTAGAAGCATAGCAAGGAAGGGCCACAACGTCGCGGCCAATGCCTTGCGCCAGATCAAGTGACGAAATTCGGCCGCTAGAGGTATTTAAATACCAATATTAACGCCCGAGGGCAGCAAAACGCGATTTCACTACCTAATTACCATTCAGCGCCACTTTCACCCCTGAAAACAAAGCAATTTGAATATGTTAACTATTTGGAAACCATGAACAGGGAAATTTCTGCCTAGTGACCCTCGCTATCCGGGGGTGGCTGGGGAGAATTCCGTGAACGGCATTACCGAGTTTGTCCGCACCCTGGGCGCCGCGAGGCTTGCCGCCATGGGCGCCGTCGCCGCGGCACTGATCTTCTTCTTCATCTTCATCATCGGGCGGGTGACCGCTCCCGCCATGGCCCCGCTCTTCACCGAGCTTTCGCTCGATGATTCGGCCCGCATCGTCCGCGAGCTCGAAACCCAGAGCATCCCGTACGAAATCAAGAACGACGGCGCGACCATCATGATCCCGAAGGACAAGGTGGCCCGCACCCGCATGCGGCTTGCCGAAACCGGCCTGCCCCGCGGCGGCTCGGTCGGCTACGAAATCTTCGACCGCACCGACACCCTCGGCACCACTTCCTTCGTCCAGAACGTCAATCACGTCCGCGCGCTCGAGGGCGAGCTCTCCCGCACCATCCGCGCCATCGACCGCATCGCCGCCGCGCGCGTGCATCTCGTGATTCCCGAGCGCCAGCTCTTCACCCGCGACCGGCAGGAGCCTTCGGCCTCGATCGTGCTGCAGGTGCGCGGCTCGCTGGAAATGTCGCAGGTCCGCGCGATCCGCCATCTCGTCGCTTCCGCCGTGCGCGGGCTCAAGACCGAGCGCATCTCCATCGTCGACGAACGCGGCACGCTCCTGGCCGACGGCTCCGGCGACGCCACCAGCGGCCTCACCGGCATCGAGGAGCGCAACGCCGCCTATGAGCGCAAGCTGAAAGAACAGATCGACGCCATCGTGACGAGCGTGGTCGGCGCCAATCGCGCGCGCGTCACGGTTTCCGCCGAGCTCGATTATACCCGCGTGCAGCAGACGCAGGACATGTTCGATCCCGAAAGCCGCGTGGTCCGCTCGACCCAGACCCGCGAGGAACAGTCCGCGACCGCAAGCACCGCGAACAACGACGGCGTCACCGTCGCCAACGAAATTCCCGGCGCCAACCAGCAGCGCCCGCAGAACCCGCAACAGCCACAGCAGCCACGCGACAACGCGCGCAAGACCGAAGAAGTCGTCAATTACGAAATCACCCGCACCACACGCACCGAGACGCAGGAACCGGGCCGTGTGAAGCGCCTCTCCGTCGCCGTGCTGGTCGATGGCACCTATACCAAAGGCAACAACAACGACGTCGCCTACGCGCCGCGCAGCAAGGAAGAACTCGAACAGATCACAGCACTGGTCCGCTCCGCGATCGGCTTCAACGAGAAGCGCGGCGACATGATCCAGGTCGTCAACCTGCGCTTCGCCGAACCGGCCGTGGTGCCGCAAGCCGCCGCCGATACCGGTTTCCTTTCGATGCTGCGCTTCACCACCGACGACATCATGCGTTCGGTGGAAATCGGCGTGATGCTGATCCTCGGCCTCTTGGTGCTGCTCTTCGTGGTCCGCCCGCTGGTCCGCCGCGTGGTGACGCCCGAGCAGGACGGCACGGCTGCGATCGCCGCCAATCCGGCCGGCACGCCCGCGCTCACCGCGCCGGGTCACCACGACGGCGTGCAGTCGCCGCCGCTGGCGCCCGGCCATGCCAATCCGCAGCAGCAACCTTTGCCGCGCCCCTCCGACCACCCGGCGGCGCGCATGATCGAATCCGCCCAGATCCTCGGCGAGGCACACCAGAAATCGATGCAGAAGGTCGGCGAACTGGTGCAGGCCAATCCGCAGGAAACCGTTTCCGTGCTCCGCCAATGGATGAACGAACGCGCAGCGTAATTGACCGATGAACGCACCCGCAGCCATCACCGCTACCAAGCCGAAAAAGCAGGCGCCGATCCATAACGGCCGCCCGCTCTCCGGCATCGAGCGCGCGGCCGTATTGCTACTGTCGCTCGGCGAGGAGCACGGCCAGGAAATCTGGAAACTGCTCGACGAAGACGAGATCCGCGATCTCTCGATCGCGATCGCGCGTCTCGGCGCGATCGATTCCAACATCGTCGACACGCTGCTGGTCGATTTCGTCGGCCAGTTGTCCGGGCATGGCGGCCTCCTCGGCAACACCACCGCGACCGAGCGCCTGCTGACGCAGTTCCTGCCGAGCGA
>CAUJKG010000413.1 GCA_963205465.1 Pseudomonadota bacterium
GTGGTAAAGCGGATTTTCTCGGCGCAGCGAATATGCGGCGTCACGCGGTTGGCGACTTCGATCGCCTGCTCGTTCAGGTAAGCAAAGAAATGCGTGCCGCGCTTCACCTGTTCGGTGATTGCTTCCTGGATTCGAGGATGCGCATGCCCGACGAAGAAGGTGCCGGAGCCGAGAACATAATCGATGTACTCGTTGCCCGAAGCATCCCAGAAGCGCGAGCCGTCGCCGCGCGAGAACACGAAGCGAGCATCTCCCGGCAGCGCGTTGCCGCCCAATGCGCCGCCCGGAAGCAGGCGCTCCGCGGTTTCGAATTCCTTGCGCTCGCGCTCTGCCAACCGCCCATGGCGGCCGATGGAAGGCTCCGTGTTCACTGCTCTTTCTGCGGCTGTCATGGCTCGTCCCCGACAAGAGAAATTCAACGCCACAGATAGTATTGTATACTTTCTATATAGTCAATAATACACTGTTATTGTTTATATATTTTTGTTCTGTATACAGTTTTATGAGGTTAACTCTCTGATTTTGCTGAGGCATTCCGCTCGCCAAAAGCATAACGGCGGCTTGCGCCGCCGTTACCTTGTCGAATGGCAAACTGGAGAGCCCGTTGTTCAGGCGATCGCGTCCGCGAGGTCCTTCATCGAAGGCACCAGAATATCGGGCTGATGCGGCGTTTCGCCGAAAGGCCGGCTGCGGCGGTCGATGAAGGCCGTGCGCATGCCGGCAGACTTCGCGCCAATACAATCGAAGGCATGGTTGGCGACGAAAAGAATCTGATCCATCGGCAGGCCCAGGATTTCCGCGGCCTTCTTGTAGGTGTTCACGTGCGGCTTGAAGGAATTGGCTTCCGCCACCGAGATCACCTTGTCGAAGGGCACCTTATGGTAGCTCTTCGCAGTCTCCAGCATGTCCGGATCGCCGTTAGAGAGGACGACGAGCTTGTACTTCTTCTGGAGCTTGGCGAGGGCTTCCGGCACCTCGGGAAAGCACTTCAGCTTCTCGATCTCACTGACCAGATAGCGCACGTCTTCTTTGGTGTGCTTGATGCCGGCGCGATCCATTACATGGGCCACTGCGCGGTGTCCGATTTCGCGGTAGGGAGTGTGCTCGCGATGCAAAAGCGCATCGATCATCGAATTTTCGAAATGCGTGCGCCGCCACCAGGTGACGAACGAATTGGGATTGCCGGTCCAGCCCTTCTCCTTGAGGAAAGGCGTCGCGATCGTGACAAGGCCGCCCTGCATATCGACGACCGTGCCGTACTGGTCGAACATGCAGACCTTGATGCTGTTTTTGATTGCGTCGTAGCTCACTTGAAATCTCCACTTGGCCAACGGAGAGGTTGTACGCGAGCAACTTTTATCTGTTAAATGGATTTGTCTTCTGCCATTATTCGCCACGTGAATGATGGAGTACCTCGATGAACCTGCGCTCGGTCGATCTGAACCTTCTCGTCGTCCTCGATGCCTTGCTCGGCGAACGACACGTTACCAAGGCTTCCGAGCGCATCGGCCTCAGCCAGCCGGCCATGAGCAACGCCTTGAGCCGGCTTCGCGGCATGTTCGGCGACGACCTCTTGGTGCGGACCGCGACCGGCATGACCCCGACACCGCGCGCGAACGAGCTGGTCGAGCCGTTGCGCCAGGTGCTGCGGCAGGTCGAGCGCGTGCTGGAAAGCGATGCGGCTTTCGATCCGGTCACCTCGAACCGTACCTTCAATATCCGCATGTCGGATATTCTTGCCTGTCTATGGCTGCCGCCCTTGATGGCCCGGCAGGTAGAGAACTCAAAGGTCGCCTTCAACGTCGTTCACCTTCCCCCTGCCCATACGATCGATGCGCTCGACCGGGACGAGATCGATCTTGCGATCAGCACCGGCCTCGACCATTCGAGTTCGATCCGCTCGCTGAAACTGCTCAGCGACCGGATGGTTTGCGTGATGCGCAAGAAACATCCGATCGGCGGTCGACGGTTTTCATTCGATACCTTCATGGCCCAGCAGCACATGAATGTTTCCATGAGCCCGCTCGACCAGCGCTTTGCCGACGAAGCGCTCGCGAAACTGGGCAAACGCCGCAATACCGTGCTGAACGTGCCGCATTGGCTGCTGGCGCCTTACATCCTCAAGAAGACGGATCTTCTCGCCATCATGCCCGGCCATCTTGCCACCGTGCTGATGGATGACGACCTGCAGATGCGCGACGTGCCTTTCGATTCCGCGCCGTTCGACTGGATGCTGTATTGGCACCGCCGCAACGACCGCAGTAACGCGAATACCTGGCTACGGAACGAGTTCAGCGCGGTCGTGGAGAGCAATCACTGACAGCCGCGGAAAGCGTTGATTTGCCCGGGCCGAATACTGTCTTGCCTTGACCTTACACTTCACTTGCGAGTTAGAGTCAGCCAACGCAAAAACGGCCTGTTCCGACTATTGACTGGCGTGAGCACCGCAACCGGAAGCTTTCACCGATGAACAAACGCATTCTTCATGTCGTCAGCAATGTTGCGCACTATGCCGATCCTTCCGAGCCCACCGGCTTGTGGCTGTCGGAACTGACGCATGCCTACGACATCTTCGCAGCCAAGGGATACGAGCAGCGTCTCGTCAGCCCGAAAGGCGGCGTATCGCCTCTGGAGCCGCGCGCGCTGAAGTGGCCGCTGCTGGATGCCTCCGCGAAAGCCTGGCTCGCCGACAAGAACCGCATGGCTTTGCTGTCATCCACCGCGCGGCCGGAAGACATCGACCCGGCCGGTTATGATGCAGTCTATTTCACGGGCGGCCATGCCGTGATGTGGGATTTCCCCGATAGCGAAGGGCTCCAGAAAATCACGCGTTCGATTTACGAGCGGGGCGGCATCGTTTCTTCCGTATGTCACGGCTATTGCGGCTTGCTGAATACGAAACTGTCCGACGGCACGTTGCTGGTGGCGGGCAAGAAACTGACGGGGTTCTCCTGGCGAGAAGAAATTCTGGCCGGTGTCGCCAGGAAGATGCCTTACAATGCCGAGGAAGAAATGAAGCGGCGCGGCGCGCTTTATGAGAAAGCGTTCCTTCCCTTCGTTTCCTATGCCGTCGCCGATGGCCGTCTTGTCACGGGGCAAAATCCCTGGTCGGCGAAAGCGACCGCGGAGAAAGTAGCGGCGCTTCTCTAGCCGCGCATACGCGTCTGATTCGCCCTCGCCTTATGGTTTCGGGTTGCGCATCTTGACGTCGCTCGCAGGCACGCTCTTTGTTCAAGGCTGAAATCGGCTAGCCCCATATCCTTTC
>CAUJKG010000414.1 GCA_963205465.1 Pseudomonadota bacterium
AAATACGCGCCCCAGTGTAGCGGCGCGTATCGCAGAAAGCATCGGAAAAGTTAGAGCATGATCCCGAAAAGGGCGAAGCAGTTTGCGGAAAAGCATACCCTCGGGCTCGACCCGAGGGATCATGCTCAATCAAACGGATAAGTGATAAGCCTGATTCAGCGCAATTGAATTGGACTCTAGAGGAAAGCCAATGCGTAAATTTACGTTCCTGTTCGCTGCCGTCCTCGCGCTTCTGTTTGCACAAGGGGCGGTAGCACAGGAAAAAATACAAGAAAAAATAAAGGTGCTCGCGAGCTTCTCCATTCTCGGCGATCTCGTGCGCGAGGTCGGCGGTGAGCGGGTCGAGGTGTCCACGCTGGTCGGGCCGAATACCGACATGCACGACTTTCAGCCGACGCCCGCGCATGCGAAGGCGGTTGCGGCGGCGCGGCTCGTCGTCATCAACGGTCTTGGCTTCGAAGGCTGGGCCGACCGCCTCGTGAAAAGCGCGAACTATAAAGGCGCGCGGCTGGTCGCGAGCAAGGGCGTTAAGGCGCTTACCGCGGATACCGACGGACACGGCCATAATCACAAGCACAAACACAGCGACCGCTACGATCCGCATGCCTGGCAGGAAGTAGCGAACGTCAAGATTTATGTCGCGAACATTCGCGATGCGCTGATCGGCATCGATGCGGCCGGAAAGGATGTTTATACGAAGAACGCCGCTGCTTATCTGCAGAAGCTCGATGCGCTGGAGACCGAGATCAAGCAACTTTTCGCGGGACTGAGCGAAAAGGAGCGCCGTGCGATCACCTCGCATGATGCCTTCCATTATTTCGGCGATGCTTATGGGATCGAGTTTCTCGCCGCACAGGCCGCCGGCGGCAACACCCAGCCGAGCGCACGCGACGTGGCGCGGCTCATTCAGCAGATCCGGAAGGAAGGCGTGAAGGCAGTCTTCGTCGAGAACATCTCGAACCCGCGCATCGTCGAGCAGATTGCGCGCGAGACCGGGGCGAAGATCGGCGGTACGCTTTACTCCGATGCGCTCTCCGCTGCGAACGGTCCGGCCACGACCTATCTCGACATGATGCGCCACAACGCGAAGACCATCGCCGCGGCGTTGCGCTAGACGACGCGGAGCTTGCCGTTACGGCCACAAGCACTTCCAGATTACCGTCATTTCATTGCATCGCGAAATGACATCGCGCGAAGCGAGCGATCTTGCTCGCCCGCAGTCGCGTGCATAGGCTTGGGTAAACGAGCCTCAGTCAAAAGAACTTATTCGACAGCAAGGAAACGAACATGCGCCCATTGCGAGCGATACAATCCGTCGCGGCCGGTACGCTTTTGAGTCTTGTCATGGTGTCGCCCTTGCTCGCGCAGGCGACGCTGCCGAAGTTTCCGAGCGCGGAGGAGAGCGATCCGGTGAAGCTCGGCTGGATGGTGGGGTCGCCGCCGCCTGCGGACCGGATCATCCGCTTCAACGACGGCAGCATGTATCGCTTTCCGCAGATGCGCTGGTCGTTCTCCAACGTGCGCCAGCTGATGCCGACGACCAACGTCTGGCGCGGCAGCGGCAACGTCTCGCCTTTGCCGCGCGCGGAGCGCGACGACATCGATGCGATTGTCTTCACGCCGCTCGGCAGAAGCGAAACCATGACGTGGAAGGAGTCGCTCGGCGCGAACTACACCGACGGCATCGTGGTGCTGCACAAGGGCCGCATCGTCTATGAGCGCTATCTCGGCGCGCTAAAGCCCGAAGGCCAGCACATTGCGATGTCGGTCACGAAATCCTTCTTCGGCACCATTGCCGCGATCCTGGTCGCGGAGGGCAAGCTCAGCGAAACCGCAACCGCGGCAAGCTATGTTCCGGAACTGAAAGATAGCGCATTCGGCGACGCCACCATCCGCCAACTGCTCGATATGACGACCGGCGTCCGCTATTCGGAGAACTATGCCGATCCGAAGGCGGAGATTTACGAGCATATCCGCGCGGGCAACATGCTACCGCGGCCGCCGGGATATGCGGGGGCGAACACGTTCTACGAATTCCTCGTCACGCTGAAGAAGGAAGGCGAACACGGGCAAGGCTTTTCCTACAAGACCGTGAACACCGACGCGCTCGGCTGGATCATCCGCCGGATCACCGGCAAGTCGGTAAGCGAGAATCTCTCTGAACGGATCTGGAGCAAACTCGGCGCGGAGCAGGATGCTTATTTCGCGGTAGATCTCGTCGGCAACGAGTTCGCGGGCGGTGGATTGAACGCAGCACTGCGCGATTTCGCGCGCTTCGGCGAGATGATCCGCAACGACGGCAGCTTCAACGGGCAGCAGATCATCGCCAAGGCGGTAATCGACGATATCCGCAAGGGCGGCAGCAAGGACGATTTCGCGAAGGCGGGATACAAGCTCCAGCCGGGCTGGAGCTATCGCAACATGTGGTGGGTCACCCACAACGAGCACGGCGCCTTCATGGCGCGCGGCGTGCACGGGCAGGCGATCTATATCGATCCCAAGGCGGAGATGGTGATTGCGCGCTTCGGTTCGCATCCGCTGCCGGCGAATGCCTTCAACGATCCGACTTCACTGCCAGCCTATCACGCGTTGGCGAAACACCTCATCGCCAATCCGCGCTAAATTACGCGGCGCGTTGCGCTGAAATGATCTTCATCGCGCGCGCCGCGAACAGGCCGCTGCAAAAGCCGAGGATCGCGGCCACCACACCGGCGAATAGGTTCGTTCCAACCAGCGCCGGGTTCACGGCTCTGGTGAAGCCGATGACGAAGCGCGCGAGAAAAATCGTCATCATCAGGAGCAGCGGAATCCAGCTGCCCGGAATTTCGAATTTTCCGAGGCTATCCAGATAACGCACGCCACCCGGCGCCTGAAATACGAAGGCGTTGGAGACGAACGCCGCCGCGATTCCGACGAGCCAGGTGACGATCGGGAGCGGCGTGATCCCGAACGTCGAAGCGATCGCGTAAAACGAAAGCGGGATCATGATCAGAGGAAGCAGGAACACGAGGAAGCGGGAGACGCTGCGCTTTCGCGTCTGCATGAGTCCGAGCACGAGCAGCAGGACGAATACGCCCCAGACCCAGTAGGGCGTGTTCTGTAAAATTCCCGTCAACATGAAAAGACTCCCTGCTTCAGGCAGGGAGTCCGTTAGCGATGGGCGGTTCTCAGCGCAACTGCGTCGGGGGTGGCAGCGGCGGCGCAGACTGCTGCGGCTGCTGTTGCGGATATTGCTGCTGATACTGCGGTTGCTGCTGATACTGCTGGGGCTGGATCTGCTGCGGCTGGTTCGTCTGCACCGGGACGTTCTGCTGGTTGCCGATGACGACAACCTTGGTGCCGACCGGCGTGCGCAAATAGAGATCGGCGATCTCTTCGTTGAGCAGGCGGATGCAGCCCGAAGACACATTGGTGCCGATAGTCCACGGCTCTGCGGTGCCGTGAATGCGGTAGAGCGTGTCTTTGTTGCCCTCGTAGAGGTAAAGCGCGCGCGCGCCGAGCGGATTATCGTAGCCGCCTTCCATGCGCTCCGGCAGTTCGGGCTGCCTGAGCCGCATTTCCTTCGGCGGTACCCAGGCTGGCCATTCGGCGACGCGGCCGACATGCGCGTTGCCGCTCCAGCCGAA
>CAUJKG010000415.1 GCA_963205465.1 Pseudomonadota bacterium
GGCACGCGCGAGGGTACGGCTGGCCGCCTCACCATCGGCACGGCGCCTGCCGTCGGCACCTATGTGCTGCCGCGGCTGCCGGGCAAGATCGGCATGTGGATCGGGCTTACCGGTCTGCGCGTCAATGCCGAAGATGGCATATATTGCGGGCTCGCGACGCACCGGATCGCGTCCGCTCAATTCTCCGAGCTGGAGCGGGCACTGACAACGGATGAAAGTGTGCCGGAAATTCTGAATACTTTCGCAGCCGAAAAGAACAAGGGACGGCTTGAGGACGATCATCCGCTGATCGATCGTATCTTCGCGCTTTCGTCGGTCGAGGAAATCCTCGCGGCGCTGGACGGCGAGATGAGCGAAGAGGCCGCAAAGTTTGCGCGCACGATCCGGCAGAAGTCTCCGGTCAGCCTCAAGATTGCCTTCGAGCAGGTGCAACGTGGCGGATCGCTCGACTTTGCCGAAGCGATGCGAACCGAGTTCCGTATCGTCAATCGGGTCGCGCGCGAACCGGAATTCTATGAAGGCATCCGCGCCGTGGTGATCGAGAAGGACAATGCGCCGAAGTGGAACCCCGCTACGCTCGAAGCGGTGAGCCAGGAAAAAGTGCAGTCCTATTTCGCGCCGCTTCCGGATGGCGAGGAGTTGCATCTTTGAGCGTCTATGAAGACCCGCTCGAACAGGCGATCGGCCGCGATGCGGTAAAGGTCAAGCCGTGGCGGCAGCGCATGATCTATTATCAGCGCGTCGCCGGCGGCTTCATGATGATCAAGGGCCTAGTCGGCTGGGCCATCATCTGCGGCTTGCCGCTCGGCACGCCATTCGACGCCATGCGGATTCACGCCAAGGCGTGGACGATTTTCTTCGCCGTGATCGACGTGGTGGCGGGCGTGGCGCTGTGGCTGAGTTCAGCCTGGGGCGGTACGCTGTGGCTTATCGTCGTTGCGATGCAGATTTCGGCCGATCTCGTGTTCACGGATCTTGCCGGCGTGCTCATCATTCTGACGATTATCGAGCTCGTGCTGGTCGCCGGTTACGTGCTCTTGCGGTTCAAGGTTTACGAAGAAGACAATCGATAAGAAGCACTTGGGGAGGCAGTCATGGCAAAAATCGGATTCGTCGGGCTCGGCAATATGGGATTGCCGATGGCGCAGAACCTCATCAAGGCCGGGCATGCGGTCACCGGCTTTGATGTTTCTCCGTCCGCGCCTGCGAAAATGGCCGAAGCGGGCGGGACTGCCGCGAAAGAAATCGGCGACGCTGCCGCCGATATGGATATCGTCATCACCATGCTGCCTGCGGGCCAGCACGTGCGCGATGTCTATCTCGGCAATGGCGGTATTTTTTCCCGTGCCAAGCAAGGCGCGGTATTCATCGATTGCTCGACCATCGACGTTGAAACGGCGCGCGCCGTAATCGCGGAAGCCGAGAAGAAGGGCTTCCTGATGCTGGACGCGCCGGTCTCCGGCGGCGTCGGCGGAGCGCAAGGCGCGACGCTCACGTTTATGGTCGGCGGCTCGGATGACGCGTTCGCGAAAGCCAAACCGATCCTCGAGCAGATGGGCAAGACCATCGTGCATGCCGGTGGCGCCGGTGCGGGGCAGGCGGCGAAGATCTGCAACAACATGATCCTCGGAATTTCAATGATTGCAGTTTCGGAAGCTTTCGTGCTCGCGGAGAAGCTCGGCCTCGACAAGCAGAAGCTGTTCGACATTTCCTCGAAGTCCTCGGGCCAATGCTGGTCGATGACGACCTATTGTCCGGTGCCGGGACCGGTGCCGACGTCGCCGGCCAACCGCGATTATGCCGCCGGATTCACGGCAGCGATGATGCTCAAAGACCTCAAGCTCTCGCAGGAGGCGGCAAAGTCCGCTGGCGCGAGCACGCCGCTCGGCGCGAACGCGACTTCGCTCTATCAGGAATATGCCGACAGCGGCGAGGCGGGCCGCGACTTCTCAGGGATCATCAATTTCCTTCGCAGTGCCTGAATGAGCGACGCCGAACTGCTCCGCGGCCGGCTCAGGGAACTGGACGACGTGCCGTATCCCGGCGCGGTCGAGCGTATTGCCGCGGTGATGCAGGGCGTCGAACTTCTCGTCGCCACGGAGGAGAGCGGAAGCGAAACGGTGACACACTTCACCGTCGGCAAAGATGCTTACGACCGCAGCTGGATCTATGCCTATCTCGATGAGGCAGCCTTGCGCCGCGGTACGGTTGCGGGACAGCAATATTCGATCTTTTTGTTCGACGATCTCGTCGAAATCGCGAGTGCGAACGGCTTCGGCGGAATCATCGTCGATCAGTTCGACGGAAACAGCAGCGCGCTGCTGCCCGGGGATTATTTCGACCTTGCGCTTGCCGTGCTCCGCGCGCAGGGTTGATTTTGGTGCGCTTCGAGATCGGCGCGTTCGAACATCGTTTCGAAATCGTGCACATGCCGTTTCAGTTTGAAGCACATTGCCTGCAGGGGGCGTGCTGAAACGCGACAAATTCCCATTTTAAAAGGGTTTTCGTCGCTCCTTAAAGGAATTGGCAAGGCTGATTCCTGACGTTCCATTTATCATTCAATTTAAGGCTTCCTTTTCGCGTCTTGTGTACAAAGATGCACGAACGAGCGGAGCAAACTCCGCCGGAAATAAAAACGAACACACGGGGCGTAACATGAAGAACGTAGCGCGCGCGGCGCATACCGCAGAACCGCTGGAGACCTTCGAGGAACTCAAGACGCCGTATCTTGAGGCGTTGACGTTGGTCGAGCGGCTGCATCGCCGTCTGCTCGACGTGATCAAGGACGAATTCGATCGCCGCGGCCGTTCGGATATCAACAGCGTGCAGGCGCTCTTGTTGTTCAACATCGGCGACAGCGAATTGACCGCCGGAGAGTTGCGCACGCGCGGCTATTATCTCGGCTCGAACGTTTCTTACAATCTGAAGAAGCTCGTCGAGATGGGCTATCTCCATCATCAGCGTTCGCGGATCGATCGCCGCTCGGTGCGCATCAGCCTCACCGACAAGGGCAAGGAAGTGCACGAGATCGTCGAGGTCCTTTACCAGAAGCACATTCGCACGCTGGAGAAGGTGGGCGGCATCGGCACCGGAGATCTTCAGGTGCTCAACAAAGCGCTGCAGCGTCTCGAGCGCTTCTGGACGGATCAGATTCTGTATCGCCTCTGAGCGATCGGCTACGCACTCGCATCCTGGCCCCGGCGGCAACGCCGGGGCTTTTTCCTTTCCCGCAAAGATTTGGGGCGGCATCTGGCGGCTAGGCTTGCGGCGGTCCTGGCGTGCCCCCATGGTAGCTGTGCGGCGACTCTCAGGATCCCTCCGGCCATGCCCAACAGGGGTGAAGGTGAAGTAATCGTCGAAATGCGCCCCGTAGGCAGCGTGGTACGCGTTGCCGCAGTCGATGTCGCGACCGGCATCGAAGTGGTCGTAATGGGGCCAGCCAGCGCAAGCCCGCAAACCCTCGAGCAGCTGGCGCTCGCCAAGCTCAGACGCAGGCTCGCAACGGATAAGGGCAGCTAGGGGCTGTCCGCGCTTCTTTTTGGGGGGCGGCTATGTTAGGCCGGGCCCGTTCATTAGGAGGCCTGCAATGCCCGCGACCGATCCGATGGCGGATCGCAACGATGCGAACCGCTTTTTCACCGCCACGCTCGAACAGAGCGATCCTGAAATCTTCGGCGCGGTGCAGGGCGAACTCGGTCGTCAGCGTCACGAAATCGAGCTGATCGCTTCGGAAAATATCGTCTCGAAAGCCGTGCTCGAGGCGCAAGGCTCGGTGCTGACCAACAAATATGCAGAGGGCTACCCGGACAAGCGCTATTACGGCGGCTGCAAGTGGGTCTTTTTCGTCGAGTCGCTCGCGATCGAGCGCGCATAGAAGCTGTTCGGCGCGGCGTTCGCGAATGTGCAACCGAACTCCGGCAGCCAGGCCAATCAGGCGGCGTTCATGGCCGTGATGAAGCCGGGCGATACCTTTCTCGGATTGAATCTCGCCGCGGGCGGACATCTGACCCACGGCTCGCCTGTGAACATGTCCGGCAAATGGTTCAAGGCTGTGCCTTACGGCGTGCGGCCGGACGACCATCGCATCGACTACGAAGAGGTCGAGCGGCTGGCGAAAGAAAACCAGCCGAAGATGATCGTGGCCGGCGGCTCTGCCTATCCGCGGCAGATCGATTTTGCGCGCTTCCGCAAGATCGCGGATGAAGTCGGCGCGATTTTCATGGTCGATATGGCCCACTTCGCGGGTCTCGTCGCAGGCGGCGCGCATCCTTCGCCGTTTCCGCATGCGCATATCGTGACGGCAACGACTCACAAAACCTTACGCGGTCCGCGCGGCGGTCTCGTGCTCACGAACGACGAGGCGCTTGCGAAGAAGATCAACTCTGCGGTGTTTCCGGGGCTGCAGGGCGGCCCCTTGATGCATGTGATCGCTGGCAAGGCGGTCGCCTTCGCCGAAGCGTTGCAGCCGTCTTACAAGGTCTACGCGAAGAACGTGGTCGAGAACGCCAAGGCGCTCGCGGAAAATCTGCGTGCGCACGGCTTCGATATCGTCTCCGGCGGCACCGACACGCATGTGATGCTGGTCGATCTTCGCCCCAAGCAGTTGACCGGAAAGATTTCCGAGAACGCGCTCGGCCGCGCCTACATCACCTGCAACAAGAACGGCATTCCGTTCGATCCCGAAAAGCCCGCAGTGACCTCCGGTATCCGCCTGGGGAGCCCTGCGTGCACGACCCGCGGCTTCGGTGTGAAGGAGTTCCAGCAGGTCGGCGACTATAT
>CAUJKG010000416.1 GCA_963205465.1 Pseudomonadota bacterium
AGATCAGGATTTTGGGGTATAGGCCCCACCAAGAGTTCGGAGACTAACGATGGCTCATAAAAAAGCAGGCGGCTCCTCGCGCAACGGGCGCGATTCGGCTGGCAAGCGCCTCGGTGTGAAGCGCTTCGGCGGCGAAGCCGTGCTTGCCGGAAACATCATCGTGCGCCAGCGCGGCACGAAGGTTCACGCGGGCGCCAATGTTGGCGTTGGCCGCGACCATACCCTTTTTGCGCTTACCGACGGCATCGTCGAGTTCAAGGCCAAGTCGAAAGACCGCAACCTCGTAAACATCGTACCGATGCCGAAAGCAGCCGAATAGGCGAGATCATTTTGGTCCCGCCGGCACTTGTCGCTCCGCGGGACCCAAAACTGAAAAGACGGGTCTGAATTCAGGGGAGACAGGTGTCTCCCCTGAATTGTTTCTAACGCCAGGAGACCCGTCATGACGTTGCAGATGGAAGCGAGCATCCCCGCAGGCAAGAAGAGCGGCCTCGTGATCGAGACTGCCCGCCTCGTCATGCGCGCCCCTTCGGCGCGCGATCTCGACGGGATCGTAAAACTTGCGAACAATCCGAAGATCGCGGAAATGACCGCGACCGTGCCGCATCCTTACACGAGCAAGGATGCCGAGGCGTGGCTCGAGAAAGTCCGCACCGGGAATGGCTACTCGAAAGTGCTGTTCGCCAAAGGCGAGAAGCGCGTGCTCATCGGCGTCGCCGGTTTCGGCCATCGCGGCGAAGAGCACAATCCGGAGATCGGCTACTGGATCGGTGAGCCGTTCTGGCGGCAGGGCTTCGCCACCGAAGCCGCGCGCGCCTTGATCGATCATGCCTTTTCCGAAACCGGGATCGACGCGCTCTCGGCATGCTGCCGGATTCATAACGAGGCTTCGCGCCGCGTGATCGAAAAGTGCGGCTTCCAGTGGGTCGGTATTGGCCTCAATCAGGTCAAGGCGCTCGGTGCGTCCGTTCCGGTCGATCGCTTCGTGCTTTCGCGCCGGACCTGGGAAAGCGTCCGTGCCTGGGGCGCTTCCGCTTTGCCCACATTCACCAAAGCGGGATAGAGAACTGGTTTCGCCTCCCCGCCTCGCATAAGCGGGGAAGCGAAATCACCGATATGGTCGACCGATGAAATTTCTCGACGAAGCCAAGGTTTATGTACGCTCCGGCAATGGCGGCGCCGGGGCGGTTTCTTTTCGCCGCGAGAAGTTCATCGAATTCGGCGGTCCCGACGGCGGCGACGGTGGCCGTGGCGGTGACGTCGTCATCGAGTGCGTGAGCGGGCTCAACACGCTGATCGACTACCGCTATCAGCAGCACTTCAAGGCCGGCACCGGCGTCCACGGCATGGGTCGGGATCGCGCCGGCGGCCGTGGCAAAGACGTCGTGCTGAAAGTGCCGGTCGGCACCGAAGTGCTGGAAGAAGACGGCGAGACGGTGCTTGCCGACATGACCGAAGTCGGCCAGCGCATCGTATTGCTCGAAGGCGGACAGGGCGGCTTCGGCAACGCGCATTTCAAATCCTCGACCAACCGCGCGCCGCGCCGCGCCAATCCCGGCATCGAAGGCCAGGAGCGCACCATTCGTCTGCGGCTGAAACTGATCGCGGATGCCGGCCTCGTCGGTCTGCCGAACGCGGGCAAGTCGACCTTCCTTGCGAGCGTAACCGCCGCAAAACCGAAAGTTGCAGACTATCCCTTCACGACACTGCATCCGCAGCTCGGCATCGTCCGCACCGACAGCCGCGAACTCGTGCTGGCCGATATTCCCGGCCTGATCGAAGGCGCGCATGAAGGCGCGGGGTTAGGCGACCGCTTTCTCGGCCACGTCGAGCGCTGCAATGCGCTTTTGCATCTCGTCGACGCGACCCAGGAAGATGTCGCAGGCGCCTATAAAACCGTACGGAGCGAGCTCGAAGCCTATGGCGGCGGACTTGCCGAAAAGCCCGAGATTGTCGCGCTCTCCAAGATCGACGCATTGACGCCGAAGAAAATCGAATCGCAGCTGAAGAAGCTGCAGAAGGTCACGAAGAAAAAGCCGCTCGCGCTGTCTTCGCATTCGAAGAAAGGCGTGGCGGAAGCCCTACGCGAAGTCTTCAAGATCGCCGCCCGCGCCAGCACCGCGAAGAAAAAATCCGAAAAGAGCGCGGCATGGCGTCCGTAACGCCCGAACTGAAAAGCTTTCACCGCATCGTGGTGAAGGTCGGATCGTCTCTGCTCGTGAATTCCGCGCAGGGCGAACTTTATTCCGATTGGCTGAACGCGCTTGCCGAAGATCTCGCCGAGCGCGCGAAAGCCGGCGCCCAGATCGTAGTGGTTTCTTCCGGGGCGATCGCGCTCGGCCGCACCGTGCTTAAATTCGCGAAAGGTGCGCTGAAGTTAGAGGAAAGTCAGGCTGCGGCCGCTGTCGGCCAGATTGCGCTCGCGCGCGCCTGGAGCGAGGCGCTCGGCAAAGTCGGCCTCGTCGCCGGACAGGTGCTGCTCACGCTGAAAGATACGGAAGAGCGCCGCAATTATCTCAATGCCCGCGCGACCATCGGCAAGCTCCTCGACATCGGGGCCGTTCCCGTCATCAACGAGAACGACACCGTCGCGACTTCCGAAATCCGCTACGGCGACAATGACCGCCTCGCCGCGCGTGTGGCGAGCATGATCGGCGCCGACCTTCTGATCCTGTTCTCCGATATCGACGGCTTCTACGACGCACCGCCGAACGTGAAAAAAGACGCGAAGTTGATCCCGGTCATTCCGCGCATCACGGCCGAGATCGAAAGCATGGCGGGTGCTGCGGGCTCCGAGCTTTCGCGCGGCGGCATGGTGACGAAAGTGGAAGCGGCCAAGATCGCGACCCTTGCAGGCGCGCATATGATCATCGCTTCGGGCCGCAAGCAGCATCCGCTGCGCGCGATTGCGAATGGCGAAGCCTGCACCTGGTTCCTGACCCCCGCGAACCCTGTCACCGCGCGCAAGAAATGGATCGTGGGAAATCTAGAGCCGCGCGGCATCATCCATGTCGATGCGGGCGCGGTCGCGGCACTCAGGAACGGCAAAAGCCTTCTACCCGCAGGTGTGGTAAAAGTTGCGGGCGAAT